>JAILFE010000069.1 GCA_024697725.1 Oscillospiraceae bacterium | reverse complement strand
AGGGCACACAAAAGCTGAAGGATATCCTATATGATATGTTCATAAAGGAAAACGTTACTTCGGACGGTGCAGTCATAGCAAACGAGAGACAGAAAAACTGCATCGACAAAGCAACAGGATGCATAAATGAAGCAATGACCGCCGTAAAAAGCAGCGTTACTCTCGATGCAGTGGAGATAATACTCGACGAGGCGGAAAATTATCTTCTTGAACTTACGGGAGAGAGAACTTCCGAAGCTGTTGTGAACGAGGTATTCTCACATTTTTGTGTAGGAAAATAAAAATTGTTCCATGTGGAGATATTGTTCCACATGGAACAATACACTTATTGTTAAAGGAACTGATAAGCTTGGAAACATACTATATGGGAGAATTCGATGTTGCCGTTGTCGGCGCGGGCCATGCGGGAGTTGAGGCGGCACTTGCCTCGGCGCGTCTCGGAGCAAAAACGGCACTTTTTACCATATCTCTTGACTGCATAGCGAATATGCCCTGCAATCCTTCTATAGGCGGCACGGCAAAGGGGCATCTTGTCCGTGAGATAGACGCTCTCGGCGGAGAAATGGGAAAAGCAGCAGATGCCTGCTTTATACAGAGCAGGATGCTCAACCGCGGGAAAGGTCCCGCCGTTCACAGTCTGCGGGTACAGGCGGACAGGGTGAAATATCACAACCATATGAAAAAGATCTGCGAACAGACCGAAGGACTGCATATAATACAGGCAGAGATAGTATCTGTCAGAACGGAAAACGGAGCAGTCACATCCGTAATAACAAGACTGGGAGCAGAATACCGTGTGAAATGTGCGATAATAGCAACAGGCACATATCTGAAGGGACAGATATATGTCGGCACTCAGAGCTATGAGAGCGGTCCCGATTCCACACTGCCCGCGAATTATCTTTCTCAGAGCCTGCGCGAATGCGGAGTAGTTCTCCGTCGTTTCAAGACGGGAACACCTTCCCGTGTCCACCGCCGCAGCATAGATTTTGATCTTCTCGATGAGCAGAGAGGCGATGATGTCATCCAGCCATTTTCATTCGAGACACAGCGCGAAGGACTGAAAAACATCGTATCCTGCTATATCGCATATACGAATGAGGACACTCACCGGATAATAAGAGAGAATATCGGCAGATCGCCGCTTTATTCGGGAATGATACACGGTGTCGGTCCGAGATACTGCCCGTCTATAGAGGACAAGGTGATGCGTTTCCCCGAAAGGACAAGACATCAGCTCTTTATCGAGCCTATGGGACTTGATACGGATGAATACTATCTTCAGGGAATGAGCTCGTCGCTGCCCGAGGATGTTCAGATGAAATTCCTGCATTCCATAAAGGGACTTGAACACGTCGAGATAATGAGAAATGCCTATGCGATAGAATATGACTGCTGCGATCCCCAGCAGCTCAAGGCAACGCTCGAATTCAAAAACATAAGCGGACTTTACGGTGCGGGACAGTTCAACGGTACTTCGGGCTATGAGGAAGCAGCCGCACAGGGACTTATCGCGGGTATAAACGCCGCTGCAAAGGTAAGGGGCAGAAAAGAGGTCATCCTTCCGCGTTCATCGTCCTATATCGGAACACTGATAGACGATCTTGTCATAAAGGGAGTTACCGACCCGTACAGGATGATGACATCCCGCAGTGAATACAGACTTATCCTCCGTCAGGACAACGCCGATGAAAGACTGACACCTCTCGGTCATGAGATAGGTCTTATCTCCGATGAGCGTTATAATGCTTTCCTCGAAAAGCAGGAAAAGATAAAGGCAGAGATAAACAGAGTAAAAAAGACTACGATATATCCGTGCAGCGAACTCAATGAAATGCTCGAAAGCAGAGGAACATCCGCATTGCAGAACGGTGTCAGGATGTCCGAGCTGATACGCCGCCCGCAGATCGGATATGATGACCTCGGAAAATTCGACAAGGACAGGAAGGAGCTCCCGTTTGAGGTCAAAGAGCAGGTCGATGTCCAGATAGGGTATGAAGGATATATCGGGAGACAGCTCATGGAGGTCGAGCACGTAAGAAAGCTCGAAGAGAAAAAACTTCCTGTGGGCATTGATTACAAGACGATAGGCGGGCTGAGCCTTGAGGCGATAGAAAAGCTGAACAAACTCCAGCCTGAGAATATCGGACAGGCAGGAAGGATATCGGGAGTATCGCCCGCTGATGTGAGCGTGCTCATCATATGGCTCGCATCCGGCAGAGGAAGGAGAGAATGATATGATAACCGAAAGAGGATCATTCAAAAAGCTGTTCTTATCGGAAGGCTATAATATAACCGATGAGATGTATGACAGATTTGATATCTACTCCGAATATCTTGTCGAACAGAACAAGACAATGAACCTCACCCGCATAACCGATCCCGAGGGCATCACCGTAAAGCATTTTCTCGATTCGCTCGCTCCCGCTAAATACTATGATATCCCCGAAAAGGCGAAGCTGATAGATGTCGGTACCGGCGCGGGATTTCCTTCCGTTCCGCTGAAGATATACAGGAACGATGTTGATATTACTCTTCTCGACAGTCTCGCCAAGAGAGTGGATTTTCTGAAAAGGCTGACAGAAAAGCTCGGCATTGATGCACGGTTTGTGCATCTTCGTGCGGAGGACGGCGGAAGAGATGATTCTATGAGGGAACATTATGATATCGCCACGGCAAGAGCAGTCGCCGCGCTGCCGGTGCTGTGCGAATACTGCCTGCCGTTTGTAAAGATCGGGGGAGTATTCATCGCTATGAAGGGACCGTCCGAGGATATAAAGGAAGCTGATAATGCCGTGAAGCTGCTCGGCGGGCAGACGGAAAATATAATTGACTATGCGCTCGACAACGGCGACAGAAGGATAATAGTCATTATCAGAAAAATATCGCATACTCCGCCGAAATACCCCAGAAACAGCGCTCAGATAAGCAAGAGATCATTGTGATCGTGCCGCCCGAGGACATATTATGTCGTCGGGCGGCGAAATTTTTTTATTCGGAAAAGGCATATTATATGATAGAATATAGGTGACCCCTGAAAAAAATAAAAGGAGAGGACATATAATGAAAATGCCTGTGCTGATAAAGGAAAAAACGATAGGAAAGATAATAGAGATACCGGTCGGAAAGATCGTACCGAATCCCAATCAACCGAGAAAATGTTTTGACAGCGCGGCACTGTCGGGACTTGCGGAGAGCATCGAGCATAATGGGATAATCGAACCGCTCACCGTGCGTGAAAGCGGCGACAGATACGAACTCGTGGCGGGAGAGAGAAGACTTCGCGCCGCTGTGATGTGCGGAATGGAAGTTGTCCCGTGCATAATCGTCGAGGTATCGGATGAGGATTCGGCACTGCTTGCGATAGTCGAAAATATACAGCGAAAGGATCTGAACTTTTTTGAGGAGGCGGATGCGGTACAGAAGATGATAGACATATTCGGGCTTACACAGGATGAGGCGGCGAGCCGTCTCGGGAAAACACAATCGACCGTTGCAAACAAGCTGCGGCTCCTGAAAATGCAGCCGGACGAGCGCAGAAGTATAACAGAATATGAGCTCACCGAAAGACACGCCCGCGCGATACTGAAAATACCCGACCATGCAAAGCGGATGGAGGTAATCGAGAGGATACATAAGAACGAGCTCAATGTTGACAGCACGGAAAAGCTTATCGAAAGGATGCTCTCCGAGGACAGAAAAACAGTGAAGCTGAAAAAGAGGAGCAATCTGTTCAGACATATGAGCCTGTTTTCCAATTCGATAAATCATGCCGTGGATATAATGCGGGCATCGGGAGTTGACTGCGACAGCAGAAGGATAAACGGGGACGGGTATGTGGAATTTGTGGTCAGGGTGTCTACAAGGAACATGAAGGAATAATAAAATCTATTTCTTTGAGCAAAAAATATGTTGAATTGTTCCATGTGAAACATTTATAATTTATGTTGTTTGACGGTTGAATAAATACAGATGCTGTGATATAATAATATTTGTTAATGAAACTCTTTCGGAGGATAATATCATGGCTAATGTCATTACAGTTGCAAACAAAAAAGGCGGTGTCGGGAAATCAACCACAGTGGTGAATCTTGCCGCTGCGATAGGAAAGCTCGGCTACCGCACTCTGGTCATAGATATGGATCCGCAGGGAAATGCCACGAGCGGTCTCGGGATAATGAAAAAGACTGTCGGAGCTTCGGTATATGATGTTATCATCGGGAACAAACGCGCCGAGGATGCAGTGATAAAGACCGAATTCAGAAATCTTTCGGTGCTGCCGGCGAACAACGATCTCACTGGCGCGGATATCGAGCTCATTGAAATGGAGAACCGTGCGAACCGTCTTAAAATGCAGATACTCGCTCTTGCGGATGAGTATGAATATATCATTATAGACAGTCCGCCGTCAACCTCACTTATTACCGTGAATACGCTTGCCGCCTGTGATTCGGTATTGATACCGATGCAGTGCGAATATTATTCTCTTGAAGGACTTACACAGGTGATAGAATTTGTCAGGAGCATCAAGGAAAGATATAATCAGGATATAGATATCGAGGGTATACTTTTCACGATGTACGATCCGCGTCTCAATCTGACAAGTCAGGTCACCGAGGAAGTGAAAAAGCATTTCCCGAAAAAGACCTTTGAGACCGTGATACCCAAAAACGTCCGTCTGTCTGAAGCACCGAGCTTCGGCAAGCCGATAGCTTACTACGACAGCGGCTCGAAGGGTGCGGAGGCTTATGACAGGCTTGCAGAAGAGGTCATTGCAAAGCATCCCGGTACCGAGCCGTTTGAAAAGATACCCAAGCCCAAAAAGAAGAAAAAAGGACTTTTTTCAAGAAAGTAAATACCAATGAAGAAAGGAAGTGCTGTGATGCCGAAGAAAGGCGTTCTCGGCAAGGGTCTTGATGCACTTTTTGAGGATAATTCCCTTGAAGCAAAAGAAAACATCCGCCACGTCAGACTGACGGATGTCGAGCCGAACAAAAACCAGCCGCGAAAGGATTTTGATGACGCCCAGATACAGACACTTGCCGATTCGATAAATGAATACGGTCTTATCTCGCCGATCATCGTCAGACCGATAGCCGACGAAAGATATCAGATCGTTGCGGGCGAGCGCCGCTGGAGAGCGTGCAAGATGGCAGGCGTTACCGAGATACCGATAATCGTCAAGGATCTTGACGAAGAGGAGACCGCAAAGATTGCTCTTATCGAAAATCTCCAGCGTTCAGATCTCAACCCGATCGAAGAATCGTCGGCATATAAGCAGCTCATGGATAATTACGGGCTCACACAGGAGGCTGTATCAAGGATAGTCGGCAAATCAAGATCTGTCATCGCGAATTCGGTAAGACTATTAAGTCTCCCCGAAAAAGTGCAGGATATGCTCAAAAACGGGAGCATAACAGTCGGACACGCAAAGGCACTTGCCGCTATCAGCGACGAGGAGTATATGACAGAGCTTGCCCAAAAGGCTGCAAGCGGTGAGATAACCGTAAGGAATATCGAAAAAGCCGCACAGCTTCAAAATGAAAACGAAAAGCCGGAAAGATCATCCGCAGGGAGATCGGAAAAGGTGTATTATACCGAAATGGAGCTCAGTCTTTCCGACAGGCTCGGAAGAAAAGTCAGGATAAACAGCAAAAGGAACGGCAAGGGTACTCTTGTCATAGACTTTTTTGACAAGGATGATCTGAGCGTGATAGCAGAAAAGCTGTCGTCGGAATAGTACAGCAGAATTGTTTCACATGGAACAATTTATCGTGATCGGAATATTGTTGCTCCGGCACAGAGCATGATCCTGCCGGAGCAATAAAATAAAATCAAGTCAGGAGAATGAAAAAATGATCGACATTAAATTTCTGAGAGAAAACCCCGATATCGTAAAAGAAAACATAAAGAAGAAATTCCAGGATGAAAAGCTCCCGCTCGTCGATGAGGTCATCGACCTTGACGTAAAGGTCAGGAACGCAAAGCAGGAGGGCGATGATCTTCGCGCTTCGAGAAACAAGCTCTCCAAGCAGATAGGCGCTCTTATGGGACAGGGCAAAAAGGAAGAGGCCGAGGAAGTCAAAAAGCAGGTCGCAGAGAATGCCGCAAGACTTGCAGAACTTGAAAAGCTCGAAGAGGAACTCAATGAGAAGATCAAAAAGGATATGATGGTGATACCGAACATCATTGATCCGAGCGTTCCTATCGGCAAGGATGATTCCGAAAATGTCGAGGTAACAAAATACGGCGATCCCTTTGTGCCCGATTTCGAGATACCCTATCATACCGATATCATGGAAAAGCTCGGCGGCATTGATCTTGATGCTGCAAGAAGGGTCGCAGGCAACGGATTCTACTATCTTATAGGTGATGTTGCGCGTATCCATTCGGCTGTAATATCCTATGCCCGTGATTTCATGATAAACAGAGGTTTTACATACTGTGTTCCGCCGTTCATGATAAGGAGCGCTGTTGTTGATGGCGTTATGAGCTTTGCGGAAATGGATGCGATGATGTACAAGATCGAAGGCGAAGACCTCTATCTTATAGGCACCAGCGAACATTCAATGATAGGTAAATATATCGACACCATAATCCCCGAGGATACTCTCCCGCATACTCTCACAAGCTATTCGCCCTGCTTCAGAAAGGAAAAGGGCGCACACGGCATCGAGGAAAGAGGTATATACCGCATACATCAGTTTGAAAAGCAGGAAATGATAGTTGTATGCAAGCCCGAGGACAGCATGATGTGGTTCAATAAGCTCTGGCAGAATACCGTTGATCTCTTCCGTTCGATGGATATCCCAGTAAGGACGCTCGAATGCTGTTCGGGAGATCTCGCCGATCTGAAGGTCAAGAGCTTTGACGTCGAGGCATGGTCGCCGAGACAGAAGAAGTATTTCGAGGTCGGCTCCTGCTCGAACCTCGGCGATGCACAGGCAAGAAGACTGAGGATAAGGATCAAGGGCGAAAACGGGAACTATTTTGCACATACTCTCAACAATACCGTTGCCGCACCTCCGAGAATGCTCATCGCACTTTTCGAGAATAATCTCAATGAAGACGGTTCGATCCGCATACCCGAGGTACTGCGTCCGTACATGGGCGGCAAGGATATCATCCCGGTAAAGTGATAATAAGTCTGTAATGTAGCCAGTCTGTAAGGCATTCTGACAGAGAATGCTTTGCAGACTGTTGTATTATACAAAAACAATCATCCAATACGGATAAAAATCTACATACAAATTCATAAAAAATACTTGAAATCAAGGTTATAAAGGTGTAGAATGGAAAAAATAATCCGATGAATGTAAAACGTAAAACGACAGGATGGAGGATGAGTGCAATGATGAATACAAGCTTTGAAGAAAAGTTCGGAAAGACAGGCCTTACATTTGATGACGTTCTTCTTATTCCGGGGAAGTCGGACGTTACTCCGAATATGATCGATCTTCATACCAGGCTCACCAAAAAGATACGCCTTAATACACCTATCATGACATCGGCGATGGATACCGTCACCGAATCAAAAATGGCGATAGCTGTTTCGCGTGAAGGCGGTATCGGTATAATACACAAGAATATGACTATCGAAAAGCAGTGCGAAGAGGTCGATAAGGTAAAGCGCTCCGAGAACGGAGTTATCGTAAATCCTTTTTCGCTCACAGCAGACAAGATGGTCGCCGATGCAAACAAGCTCATGGGAAAATACAAGATTTCGGGCGTTCCTATCGTTGACGAGAAGGGCAAGCTCGTCGGTATACTTACAAACCGCGATCTTCGTTTCCTGACAGATTATAACAGACCGATCTCCTCCTGCATGACAAAGGATAAGCTTGTCACTGCACCGGTCGGGACTGATCTTGAGCAGGCAAAGAATATCCTTATGGAGCATAAGATTGAAAAGCTCCCTCTTGTCGATGAGAACGGCATTCTCAAAGGACTTATCACCATAAAGGATATCGAAAAGGCAGTCCAGTACCCCAATTCTTCAAGAGATTCAGCCGGAAGACTTCTCTGCGGCGCAGCGATCGGTCTTACAGCTGATATACTCGACAGAGCGGGTGCGCTCATAGATGCCGAGGTCGATGTTCTTGTTCTCGATTCCGCTCACGGTCACAGTGCGAACGTTCTCAAATGCGTTGATATGGTCAAGAGCAAATACCCCGACATTTCTGTCATTGCGGGCAATGTTGCAACATATGAAGGCGCCGAGGATCTTATCAAGGCAGGCGCTGACTGTATCAAGGTCGGTATCGGCCCCGGTTCGATATGTACGACAAGAGTTGTTGCAGGTATCGGTGTTCCGCAGATCACAGCGGTATATGACGCTGCCTGTGCAGCTCAGAAATATGATATCCCGATCATCGCAGACGGCGGTATCAAGTATTCCGGAGATATCGTCAAGGCACTCGCTGCGGGCGCTGATGTCGTTATGCTCGGTTCACTGCTTGCGGGCTGTGAAGAAGCTCCCGGCGCAACTGAGATATATCAGGGCCGTTCCTTCAAGGTATACCGCGGCATGGGATCGCTCGGCGCTATGGAGGCAGGCTCCAAGGACAGATATTTCCAGGAGGGCGCAAAGAAGCTCGTTCCCGAGGGCGTCGAGGGAAGAGTTCCCTATAAGGGAAATGTTTCCGATACGATATTCCAGCTTGTCGGCGGTATCCGTTCCGGTATGGGCTACTGCGGCTGCGAAAATATCGGTCTGCTCCATGAAAAGTCAAGATTCGTGCGCATCACAGGCGCAGGACTCAAGGAATCTCATCCTCACGATATCTATATCACAAAGGAAGCACCGAACTATTCTGTTCAGATATGATCGGTTTATATTGATGATCTGCGGTCGGACAAGCTGTTTTGTCCGGCCGTTTTTTATTATCCGGATATTCTGAAAACAAAAAGTTCACACAGCAAAAATAGCACATTAATTGTATTAAAAATTGTAGGTTAGAGCATTGACAGAGCGAGGTCTTTTATTGTATAATATTTTTTGGAACACAGCAGGAAGTGCTGTGTCTGCGATGCTGAAACGGCAGCATTCCGGAAAGAAGAAAGGCAATAAAAACATGAAAAAGATCTATGCGGGAATAGCAGCAGCTTGTATTCTGCTGATGAGCGGCTGCGCCGGGAGCAATGTCAGTGAGCCGACAGTTGTGACCGAAGAAAAAACAGAGATCATGTCGGAAAATGTTCCACATGAAACATCTGTGAGTGATACTGACGAAACCAATACGGAAACTCCGCGTGAAACAGAAGACACAAAAACAGAGGAGATCGCATCCGAAACAGCAGAAACAAACGGAACGTCCGAAACAAAGGAGACCGAAACTGTTGTCTCCGAGACTGTGACCGACCCGACGACGGCTGAGACTTTGGAGACTGCCTCATCCGAGACTGAAAAGGAAACATCTTTACAGACCTCCGGGAGTCAGAGTGCTTCAGCGGTCTCACAGACGGTCAAGACCGAGAACCCGAAGGCAAATACGGTCGAAAAGGACAGCAAGATAACAGTCGGCAGCGTCAAGCCGTATGTGAAGCCGAATGATGTCTCATTCACCGAATATTACGGCAGCAGTCTTTTTGTCGGGGATTCGATATGCAGCGGTCTGAAGCTGTATGCGGGGCTTCTCAATACCGAAAATGTCGCTGCACGCGGTAATGTCGGCACATGGAGCATAGATACATATAAGTTCCAGTATATGAGCAATTCCACAAAGGAGCTCGATGCGGCAAGCATCGTCAAGCTCTATCAGCCGGAGGATATCTATCTATGGATGGGAATGAACGATATATATGTTGTGTCCGAGGACAAATTCGTTTCAAATATGCTCTCCCTTGCGGAGAAGTATCACGAACTCTCACCGAAGAGCCGCATACACGTTGTTTCGATATCTCCGATAATCAAGACCCACAAGTGGAATGTCAATTCAAACGGCAACAACAGGATAAATGAGTATAACGCGGCTGTCCGCGATGCGACAGCGGATGTGGAATACCTTGACTGGATAAACATCCACGATCTGCTGATGAACAGCGAGGGTTGTCTTTGCAGCGATTATGACGGCGGCGACGGGCTGCATCTTTCGCAGGCGGCATATAAAAAGGTGCTCAGCGGTATAATAGACTACAATAATCAGCGCAGCATCGAGGTCGGCGAGCAGCAGAAGAGATTTGACGAATATATCCTGACCGTGCAGAGGGCGCTCGATGATATGCCCGAACTTGAAACCGAGCCCACCGAAGATACCGACTCAGCCACTACATTAGATATTCATTCTTCACCTAAAAGTGAATGATCGTTTTGCAAAAGAAAACAATAAAACCCCGGAGCAGTCCTTTTCAAATAGTAGGACTGCTCCGGGGTTTTATGATTCTGTTTTATTCCCGATGATATGTCAGGATATGATACCGTAGGACAGCTTCAGTTCGATAATTCGGGAAACGTGTTCATCGAGCAGCTTTGTGCTCAGTTCGCCGGAATTTACCGCTTCGATGAGATCGTTGTACGCAGTGACCGGGTCGCTGACACAGAGCAGATCATTTCCGCAGAGTATCCCTACGACATAGGGACTTGTTTCTCCGCTGTATGCCCTGATGCCCTTCATTCCGAGGTCATCGGTTATGATCACGCCGTCGAATCCTATCTCCTCGCGCAGCATTCTGTGTACGTTTGCGGAGAGCGATGCAGGGATATCGTCCATGCATTCAATGACGTTGTGGTTCACGAGCACGGTCGTGTCATACGGGGATTTCAGTGCCGTGGTGAAGGGTATAAGGTCCTTGCCGCGGAAATCATCGAGCGAACGGCTGTCATGAGCAATGCCTGTGTGGGTATCGACATTGCTGCCGTAGCCGGGGAAATGCTTCAGACAGGATATCAGTCCCTTTGCGCCTGCCGTTGTGATAATGGCCTGTGCCGCATCCCCGTCCTCGTAGGGGTCGGAGCATATCGTGCGCGGGAATATGTAATCGCCCTCTTCGGCGATATCAACAACAGGGGCAAGGTTCATATTTATGCCGAGCGATAACAGCAGATCGGCTTTTTCATTGGTATCGCCTATAAGTCCGTCTATGCCGCTTTCGGAATAGATATCCATCGGGGAGGGAAAGGGTTCGCTGCGGTATGCGGGGTATTTGCTCACGCGCACGACGCTGCCGCCTTCTTCATCGACTGCGATGAACGGCGTTATATTCACCGATGATTTTATCTCTACTATAAATTCCTCTGCGCTGTCGGGATCGCGGTCTGCAAAATCCACGGCATAGAGAGTGTATCCGCCGAAGGCATAATCCGCCATAAGATCAACAGCATTTTCGGACGGACATCTCGCAAGTATGAGCTGTGCCGCCTTTTCCTCATCTGACATTGCGGCAACAATGGTCTTTGCGCGGCGCGAGGTGTCCGCAGGGCAGGAATAGACCTCCGGAACGAACGGCTCTGTCGGTATAAGACCGTCGCTCACCGAGGCTTCGAGCATGGTATCATCGCCCTCGGGGAAATCCGTTTCCTCTTCGCTTTCCGGGTCTTCGGAAAGCATGGGAGAGCCTTTGCCGAATACGCCGTGGAGCTTGGTAGTTTCGTCGGATGATGTTTCAGCCGTATCGGGTTCTGTTTCAACACTTTCCCCGGCTGATGTTGAATCTTCGCCGTGATCCGGCACGACGACCGTATAGTCTCCCTGCGACGTTCCCGGACCGAAGCCTTCTCCCTCGTGAAGGTCAAATGAAACATCGCCGCAACCGCATAAAAGCAGTGCTATCAGTGCAGCGCAGGTGAGTTTTGTTGTTTTAGTTCTCATAATGTACGTTTTGTAATTCTCCGTTCTTTTTATACTTCTTGTAATATATCATACCGGCTTTGCGGCGGTTTTTTTCTGCTGTATGGGGAGAGTGATAAGAACGGTCGTTCCCTTGCCCTCCTCGCTGAATATCTCGAGCTTTCCGTCGTGCATGGCGATTATCTCGTCAGCGACCGCAAGACCGATACCCGAGCCGCGCCGTGTATGGTTCGCCTTGTAGAATTTTGTCTTGATCTTGGGAAGATCCTGTTTTGCAATGCCGCAGCCCGTATCG
>JAILFE010000059.1 GCA_024697725.1 Oscillospiraceae bacterium | reverse complement strand
TGCAGTAATCATCTATAAACGGCATGATATCCTTCCCCTTCGGGCTCTGCACGGAGAATGTCAGCTTCCCGACATATTCGGAATATTCCTTTGTGTTCAGCTTCTGCCCGATAAAGCGTCCCTCTGCGGCAAATTCCATTCCTCTGATGACATTCGGTTCATTAAGGACTATACCGTCCATTTTCAGACTCTTGTCGAGCAGCTCCTCGCGGGCAAGCGTCTCGTCACCGCGCAGCCGTCCCGTATTCTTCGGCATCGGCAGGCGCGAGGGGATATACAACACTCCCGATGGGAGATATCCGGAAAAATCGAGCTTTTTCCCATTTGCAGCGGAAAGATCGAGCTTTACTTCCGTCCTGTCCGTGACCGCAAAGAGATACAATAACATCTGCATATTCACGCCGTAAAGCAGATCGGAGAGCTTGAAAGTCTTCGTTCCTGTCTTGTAATCGACCACACGTATGTATTTTTCGCGCTTTCCGCGGCTGTTGTCGGTGAATGTGTCTATCCTGTCCACCGAGCCCACAAAATCTATCGTGACACACCTGCCGTCCGAAAGCTTGGCATCGAGCTTCCATGCGGGCATACCGTTCCCGCCGCCGCGACCTATCGAATACTCGAACGCACGCGGCGTATACCTCGAATTCTCGGGCGAAAGTTCGCTCCTCATATGGCGCAGCAGTTCGATAATGACATCAGACTGCTTCATCATCGACTTTCTGAAGGACGGCGAAGGCATATACCCCGCGCCCGTGAACTTTTCTTCAAGATACTCTGCAAGAAGCGCATCGGTCTGCGATTTCAGCTCCTCATCGGTCATCCTTGAAAAGCAGAGATTAAAGCTCTCGCCGTTCTTTTCAGCCCTTTCGCTGATATCCGTCATAAGCCTGCACAGCACCTCATGCACTGCCGAGCCGCGGATATTCCCCAGAAAATCGAGCTTCTGCACGGGTCTGAGATGCAGTCCCCTTTCGCAGAAAAACATGAACGGGCATTTTTCATAGCTCTCAAAGCCGGATGCCGACATTCTCATACTTCCGTTTTCACCGGTATAGAGCTTCAGCGCGTTTTCGGGGTCGAGCCTGTTTCTGAGCAGACTGCCGTCGCGGACAGAGCGATAGTATCTTTCGGCGCTCTCCATCCTGCCGCCGATGATATCGCCGTATACTTCCTTTATCGCCGATACCTTCTCCGCCGTGAGCGTGTCCCTTCCGAGAGTGCGTATAAACCCCGAATATGCCGAATCGGGCGTGGTCATGAAATATTCCGGCGGGAGCTCGGCTGTCCTGATAAAGTCCTCTTCATGCCCCGTGAGCTTTTTTATCTCATCGGTGAGCGGCGCGGGATACAGCGCACGGCCGGATATATCCGCAAGAGGATAGGATATATAAAGCTCCTCTGACGGTGACGAGAGAGTATTGTACGTTATGAAATTCTCCTCTGCGGCAACGCTTGCTATACGTGCCGCAAAATGCAGACCGAGACTGTCCTCGATCATTTCCAGCTCCTTTTCAGAGAATATCCCGCTCTCGCTCACCTTGAACGGGAACATCCCGCTGACAGCGCTCATCACGAACACGACCTTAGGTGAATCGAGCCTTGCCCTGTCCGAACCCGATGCCGTGACACAGCTCAGACTGTGTGCGGGATAGGATACGCTTATCTGCGATATCACCGTTGCGAATATCTCTCTGAATTCTCTCAGTTCAAATGTAAAGCCCTCGGGCAGCCGGACCGAGCTCAGTTTCTTTATCACACTGCCGAGCGTGTTCCAGAGCGTTATCTCCATGCGGTTTTCCTTGGTATCCTCAACGGTATTAGCGGCTATCATATCATTCGTGTGATAGTCCTCCAGAAGTACGCAGAGCATACGGCAGAGCGAGGTGAGAGACGATGCCTTTCCGCACGAGCTCCTGAACGAAGAGAGCGGTAATAGCAGCTCGCGGCGTATGATATCTGTGCGCACACGGGTGCAGCTGCCATTCAGCATATCATAGAACGGGGATGATGCTTTTTCCTCATCGGGGATATCATCATAGGCGCAAAGCTCCTCATAGGATATCTCTGTCTGTAGTATATCGCTAAGGCTCTCCTTTTCGATGCCGTAGGTCGTATAATACTCTTCAAGCTCGGAGATATGCGGATCAATTACAGGCGTATAGAATGTCTTTGCGAGCCGCAGCAGAGTTTCGGCGGGGACATTGTCCCTTGAAGCCGCCTCGAGAGCGGTCAGCACGAATATCATCAGCGGCTTTTCGGATGCCGCCTTGGGCAGATCGGCAAAATAAGGTATCTCATATCTTTCAAACGCATCGGTGAGCGTCGGACAGATATCCTCAAAGCAGCGCGAAAGCACCGCGATATCCTCATACTTATATTTCCCCGTGCGAACGAGCTCACTTATGCGCGTGCAGACAAGATCAGCCTCGCTGCTCACATCGGAAGCCTCGGCTATATGGATATGCTCCGCAGGACCGGGTACGGCGCCGCTCCCGCGAAGAATGCTCCTGCTCAGATGTCTGATATCCGGAGCATCCTCAAAACGGTCTTTTCCCGAGGGAGCAAGTATATCGGGATCGTCATCGCCGCATATCCGCCTTACCGTTTCGTTCACCGACGAAAACACGGGGGAATCCGCATCGCGTATATCGGGGGTCGTCACAGCGGCACAGAGCAGCTTTGCGGTATTCCTTATGACGTCTATGAGCTCCTTTTCATCGGCGGTAAAGCTCTTGAAGCCGTCGATATACACCATGCTCCCGCCGAAATAGTTTATAGCCGCCGCTTTTTCGGCTATCTCCCTGCCGCTCGAAACGGAATTGGTATATCCGCATTCCCGAAGGCGCATATCATAAGATTTGCATATCATCGAGATATCGTGCATCTTCCCCGAAAGGACGCTGTCCTCTATCCTGTCGGCGGCAAGGCTCTCGGGTGATATGCCGTTCAGCTCCAGCTCTCTTGCCATCTGCATACAGAAGGACGAAAACGCGGGGTTTTTCACGCGGGAACCGTAATATCTCATATCCTTGGGGTCAAGCTCCCTGCGGACGGTATACATCACCGCCGCCTTTGCCGATTCATCGGGGATAAGTCCGCTCAGCCCGCCGCTTTTAAGTGCGATATCCCGCCTTATGCGGCTGAATGTCTCGACACGGATGCGGTTATACAGCACTATCCCCAGAAAATCATACAGCTTGTGCTCGGCTGTCGAGGAAAACTGCTCCGGCACGATAAGTATTACATTTTCGCCCTTTTCCGCCTGTTCGCGGATGCGGGACATCAGCATAAAGGTCTTGCCGCTCCCCGCTTCGCCCGTGATGACCTGAAATCTTCTGTTCATCGCTCGTCCTCCGTGGATATACTATAATACTGTTATAAAAAAACAAACTGCCGCAGCCTTCTGACTGCGGCAGTCCTGACCTTGACAATCGCAGCATCAGGTGTGTCTGCTCTTTTTTTCGGGATGGCGCCGGTAATACTCCTGCTTATCGGCATACATCCTCTCATCGGCGAGTATCATCGCACGGTGTATATCTATATCGCCGCTTTCAAGTGCAAAGCCCACAGCAAAGCGCACATTGTCCGAACTGTCCGACAGCACTCTCAGCTGCTTTACACGCTCTTCAAGCTCATTTTGTGTGACCGATGCGCATATCACCATGAATTCATCCCCGCCGGCACGGTATATCTCATACCCTTTAAAGGCGCTCATCAGCATTTCCGAAGCTCTTCTGAGCAGCCTGTCGCCCGCTTCGTGACCGCCGTTGTCGTTGACTGCCTTCAGTCCGTTCAGGTCGGCGAATACGATGCCGAGCGAATCGGGATAACGTGATTCTCCCGTGACAAAGCTGTCCACCCTGTTGTTCATGGCATTGCGGTTTTTCAGCTGTGTGAGCATATCTATACTGCTCATTACCTCAAGCCGTCTGAGCAGGCTGTGATTCGCCGCGACATCTGCGATGAAGAACGACGACAGCTCCAGCGTTTCCTTTATACGCAAAACATCCTCGGTGTTGAAATTGGTCGCCCATATAAATCCCACAGACTGATCGTTGTTCCTGAGCGCAAAAAGCACCAGACTGTTTACCGCAAATTTTTTCAGCGAAGAATACCATGCGGGATCGCGTTCTTTTATGACCTCCAGAGTCTTTTCGTCTTTGAGTATCAGACAATCGCTTCCCGCGATATCATCCTTCCACGCAAGCGCAGTCTCATAGAGCGAACGTCCCATGCTGTCTGCGATAGCGTTCTGTTCGGAGCTCACAGCGCCGTTTTCGCCTATTATCACGCATTCCTTTGACGAATGATCGACAAGCAGTATGCCGCACTTCTGCGCACCGCTTATTTTCCGGATATCATTCACGGCATCGGTCATCGCCCTGATAAAATCGTTGGTGCGGTGGAGCTTGATGCAGGTATTCAGCACCCCGGACGTTATATCCGGTGAATAGCTCGTCATGATCTCGGCGCTGGCGTGATGCATTATCTCCATAGCATAGCAGCAGTAGTATACATCCTTTTCATCCGATGCCATAGGGATCCATGTGCTGTTTATCCAGAAATCAAAGCGGTCGGCATGGACACAGGAATGCAGCAGCCGTCCGTTCACAGCCGAGCGCACGGTGAAATCCTCGAAATTGAGATCCTTCTGAAGATATCTCGTATACGGTCTCCCGGGGATGAACTCCGTTTCCTTCATGCCGGGAGTATTTCTGACAGAATCTATATACGCGCTGTTCCCCGTCTCTATGCGTATATCGCCGAAGCTGCCGTCGGGGAGCTTTCTGACGGAAAGAACACAGGCTGTCTTGTTTATATCATCAATAAATCTCTGAATATCCATTGACTGTCCTTTCATGCCTGCGCCGACTGCATGACAGTCTGCGGCAGAACAGAGCAAATGTTCATCACGCTTCTATTATAGCATATTATTCCGCAAATGTAAAGGTGTATTTAATGTCTGCTCAAAAA
>JAILFE010000002.1 GCA_024697725.1 Oscillospiraceae bacterium | reverse complement strand
CCGGTGCGGCATACCTGTCAGATAAAAGAGGTGAGAATATGGAGCTCAGACATGAGGTCAAGCATGAGATAAACCGCTCCGATATGATAACTATACGGCACAGACTAATGGCGGCCGCTTATCCCGACCCACACGCCATTGACGGGAAATACCTGATAAGAAGCCTTTACTTTGACGATATTTCCGATAAGGCGCTCCGTGAGAAGATAGACGGTCTGAACCGCCGTGAGAAATTCCGGATCCGCTATTATAACGGTGATACATCGGTCATTCATCTGGAAAAGAAAAGCAAGTTCGATAATCTCGGCAACAAGCAGAGCGCACCGCTGACAAAAGAACAGGCGCAGGCGATCGTTGACGGCGACCTTGCATGGATGATCGATTCAAAATATCCGCTGATACGGGAGCTTTACTCCAAAATGACTGTGCAGGGCATACGTCCGAAGACCATTGTGGATTACACAAGAGAGCCGTTTATATTTCCCGCTGGGAATGTCCGTGTCACGCTTGACTACAATATCCGGAGCGGGATGCGGTGTACGGATTTTTTAAACCCGGACTGCGTGACAGTTCCTGTTTCGGATTCGATCATCCTTGAAGTGAAGTGGGACGCTTTTCTTCCGGATATCATCAGGGACGCTGTTTCCCTTGCGGACAGGCGTGAGGGAGCGCTTTCCAAATACGCCGCATGCAGAATGTACGGCTGATACTATATGATAGGAGCAGATAATTATGACTTTCAATGATATTTTCAAATCCAGCTTTCTGGAGAACATCGCAAGTGTGAGCATTCTTGATATGGTGATAGCGCTTGTGCTTGCGTTCGGTCTCGGAGTATTTATTTTTCTCGTTTACAAAAAGACCTATTCGGGCGTTATGTACTCGTCAAGCTTCGGCACAACGCTCATCGCGCTCACTATGATAACCACCGTTGTGATACTCGCCGTGACGAGCAATGTCGTACTTTCTCTCGGTATGGTCGGCGCACTGTCCATCGTCCGTTTCAGGACGGCGATAAAAGAGCCGCTCGATATCGCGTTCCTGTTCTGGTCTATCGCTGTCGGCATCGTGCTTGCTGCGGGAATGATACCTCTTGCGGTCATAGGCAGCGTTATCATCGGTGTGATACTGCTCGTTTTCGTCAACAGAAAGTCCCACAAGAACCCCTATATCGTAGTCATCCGCTGTGAAGACCACGACAGTGAATCAAAGGCAAAGTCCTTCCTTGACGGCAGAACAGAACGCTGCGTTGTAAAGAGCAAGACCGCGCAGAAGGGCAGCATCGAGCTGAACCTTGAAGTCCGTCTGAAGGACGACAACACCGATTTCGTGAACGAGCTCGCAGATATGCAGGGCGTTCAGAGTGCCGTGCTGGTAAGCTACAACGGCGATTACATGGGATAAGGGTGTGAGATAATGTCTGCACATAAAAGCACAGATAAGGTATGCGCTGTCGTAGTTGCGCTCACGCTTATCATAGCGCTGATCTTCTGCAACGGGCAGGCACTCGGTGTTGGCGTGACCGCACGCTCTATCGGGTATGAGAACCGTATCTTTGACCGCACGAAGGTCCACACGCTCGATATCGTCATGAACGATTGGGACAGCTTTATCGAGACCTGCGAAAGCGAGGAATATTCCCCCTGCAATGTCGTAATAGACGGCGAAGCGATAAAGAATGTCGGTATACGCGGAAAGGGCAACACCTCTCTCAGCTCCGTCAGAAGCATGGGCAGCAGCCGCTACAGCTTCAAGATAGAGTTTGACCAGTACGACAGCACCAAGAGCTATCACGGTCTTGACAAGCTCTGCCTGAACAATATCATTCAGGATAACACCTATATGAAAGACTACCTCGCTTACACACTGATGAGCGATTTCGGAGTGGATTCACCGCTTTGCAGCTATGTCTATATCACAGTGAACGGCGAGGACTGGGGGCTGTATCTTGCGGTCGAGAGCATTGAGGATTCCTTCCTGCAAAGAAATTACGGCAGCGACCCCGGCGAGCTCTACAAGCCCGACAGTATGAGCTTCGGCGGCGGCGGCCCCGGAAACGGCAAGGATTTCAATATGACTGATTTCATAAAGGAAAACAGCAGCGAAGAATCCGACAATGAAGAATCCTCCGGAAATGAAAATTCTGATACACAGAGCAGGAGTTCTGACAGAGGGAACTTCCCCGGCTTCCCGGGCGGAAATATGCCGGAGGGTATGGAAATGCCCGAAGGCTTTGACCCGTCATCCTTCGACCCGTCAAAAATGTCCGGAGAGCGGGGAGATATGCCCGATATGAGCGGCAAAGGCGGTTTTGGCGGCTTCGGGGGATTCGGCGGTATGGGCAGCAACGATGTCAAGCTGCAATATATCGACGATGATATCGACAGCTATTCCAATATCTTTGGCAATGCCAAGACCGATATCACGAAAGCCGACAAGAAAAGGCTTATAAGCTCGCTGAAATCACTGTCCGAAGGAAATGAAATCGCTTCGGTCGTCAATGTTGATGAGGTAATAAGATATTTTGTTGTCCACAACTTCCTCTGCAACGGTGACAGCTACACGGGCATGATGATACACAACTACTATCTCTATGAGAAAGACGGCCAGCTCTCGATGATACCGTGGGACTATAACCTTGC
>JAILFE010000359.1 GCA_024697725.1 Oscillospiraceae bacterium | reverse complement strand
GTTGATTATAGTAGATATAGTCGGGGCATATGTCGAAGGACGGCCGATGCCGTTTTCCTCGAGCGCCTTTATGAACGATGCCTCGGTATAGCGGGCGGGCGGCTGTGTGAAATGCTGCTTGCCCTCTATCTTTTTGAGCTTCAGGACATTGCCTGCTTCGAGCAGAGGAAGTATCTTGTTTTCCTCCTCGTCCTTGCTCTCCTCATATACAGCTGTAAATCCGTCGAACTTTACAGAAAAACCTGTCGCCTTGAAGCAGCATCCGTTCGCCCCGATATCCGCAGACACCGTATCGAGCAGCTCGTTTGCCATCTGGCTGGCGATGAACCTTTCCCATAT
This sequence comes from Oscillospiraceae bacterium, assembly GCA_024697725.1. Taxonomy (GTDB): domain Bacteria; phylum Bacillota; class Clostridia; order Oscillospirales; family Ruminococcaceae; genus RGIG4694. Next base: position 4,854 of record JAILFE010000359.1, on the reverse strand, counting down.
CAGCTTGTAAAGCTTGAACTGATCGGAAGTAAGGCTATCCTTTATCTGCAGCGGCACGAGCGACGGCGTTGAGGGACGTATCGCCTCGTGCGCGTCCTGTGCGTTCGCCTTGCTCTTGTATACCCTCGGTGAAGTCGGGAGATAATTCTTGCCGTAGACATCGGTGACATACTTATATGCTGCCGCACGTGCCTCATCCGAAACACGCAGGCTGTCCGTTCTCATATACGTGATAAGACCTACCGAGCCCATGCCTTCAATCTCAACGCCTTCGTATAGCTGCTGGGCGATCTTCATTGTCTTTGCGGTCGGGAAGCCTATCTTCTTTGAAGCCTCCTGCTGCATTGTCGATGTGGTGAACGGAGCAGCGGGCGATTTTCTTCTTACCGATTTTCTTACGGCAGTCACAGTATACTCTGCGCCTTCGAGCCTTTTGAGTATCGCGTTGGTCTCAGCCTCGCTTTTGAGCTCGGTCTTTTTGCCGTCCGCGCCGACAAATGTCACATCAAACTGCTTTTTTGACGGCGGTGCAGTCATGACAGCTTCTATCGACCAGTATTCCTCGGGCTTGAAATCCCTTATCTGGCGTTCGCGGTCAACTATCATCCTTACTGCGACAGACTGAACTCTTCCCGCTGAGAGGTTCCTGCGCACCTTTTTCCACAGAAACGGTGAAAGCTTATATCCGACTATCCTGTCAAGTATTCTTCTTGCCTGTTGTGCGTTCACAAGGTCGAGGTCGATCTTCCTCGGATGTGCAACGCCGTTTTCGATGCCTGTTTTGGTTATCTCATTGAAAGTTATCCTGTCGGATGCGTCAAGAGGCAGCCCGAGAAGCTGTGCAAGGTGCCATGATATCGCCTCGCCTTCGCGGTCGGGGTCGGTCGCAAGATATATCTTGTCTGCCTTTTTCGCTTCGGAGCGCAGGGACTTTATAACATCCTCTTTGCCCTTCATTTCCTGATATACAGGCTCAAATCCGTTTTCAATGTCAACGCCGAGCTTGGATTTGGGAAGATCGCGTATATGACCCATAGATGCGACTACCTTATAATCGCTTCCCAGATATTTCTGTACCGTTTTCACCTTTCCGGGTGACTCTAATATTACAAGCTTTGACATTGCCATTCTCCTCGGATAAAATATCAGTATGTATTCTTTTGCCCTGACGGGTCCTATCGCTGCACGGTATATGTTTTTCCCGCCCCGCAGGATATTATACCATCCAGCTCCATTTCGGTAAGCAGTATCAGCATATCCGAAATATCATACCCCATATATACCGCGATCTCGTCGGCGGTAAGCGGTCTTTCAGACCCCGCAAGATATTCTGCCAGTTTTTTCTGTTCTGCAGGCAGTGACTCGAAAAGCGCCTTGTCAACGGCTGCGGTATCCTCTTTTTCACTGTTATCCCGCGTATGTATATCATCCCGGGGATGATATACATACTCACTGTCCTCCGCCATCGGGTCTTTCCTAGCAGCGGGAGGTATGCTGTCCGCAACTATCTGCGCAAACGATCTTTCGGCAGCGGTATCGTTATATATCGCCGCAGCTACAGCCGTCAGCCTGTCCTGATCTTTCGGGAAAAACTCGTTCACGGCATCACGGGCACTCATTATACACGGTATGCCGTTTCGCAGCAGTCTTACATTCCCGGCGTATACCTTGTCAAAAAGATCTCCCGGCGGGACGGCGAACACTGTTTTCCCCTGATCTATCGCTATTTTTGCCGTGACGAGCGAACCGCTCGCCGCCCCTGCCTCGATAACGATGACCCCGCAGGTCATACCGGCAAGGATGCGGTTCCTTATCGGGAATGTCCACGGCTGCGCCTTGAATCCGGGCGGATATTCGCTTATGAAAGCTCCGTGTGCTTCGATAAGCGGGCGGTATTCAAAATTTTCGCGCGGATAATTCATATCTATCCCGCAGCCTATGACCGCATAGGTATCTGAACGGCCCTCGCAGGCGGCACAATGCGCCGTAATATCTATACCGACCGCAAATCCGCTCACTATACCGAAACCGCATCTTGCGAGATCGCGCGTCAGTGATCTTGCGATATGTCTGCTGTAGTTCGTGGGATTTCTCGTCCCCACGACTCCGAGCAGCGGTCGGTCGTTTATCCTGCTGATATCCCCTTTATAATATAGCAGGAAGGGCGGTGTTTCGATCTCGGAAAGCGGCTGAGGATATTCCGGGCTGTCTGTTGTCATGATACTGATGCCGAGAGCTTCAGCGTTTTCGTATATCTTTTCCGCCGCCGACAGACCGTTCGCACGGAGCTGATCGCGCTGCTTTGCAGACAGCTTTTTCCGTCCGCTCTCCGTCATGAAGAGCTCCCTGCAGGCATTTTCGCTGCTGCCGTATTCTTCCGAAACAACAGCCGCCGTACCGCTTGAAAAGCCGAATACCAGAGTGAGCCATATCCCGTATAATATCTCGCTGTCCACCGAATCACCCCGCTGTATGACGCTTTGACATCTCCCACATTATTATCCCCGCAGCCATAGCCGCGTTGAGTGAATCTATGCTCCCGTGCATCCTGATAGTTATGCGCTCATCGCAGCGCATAACGTCATCCTCTGAAAGTCCGCTGCCCTCGTTACCGATAAGCACAGCCGCGCCTCCGCCGAACGCACATTCAGATACTGATACAGCATCGCTGTCTATGACCGAGGCATATGTCCTTATTCCGTTTTCAGCAAAGCATTCAAACGCTTCCTCGCGGGAACATATTCCGAACGGTATCCTCATTATGCTGCCCATTGCAGCGCGGAGCGTTTTCGGGTTATATATATCGCAGCATCCGCAGCAGATGATACCGCCGATACCGACAGCATCAGCCGTGCGTATTATCGTTCCCATATTCCCGGGATCCTGAAGCCCCGAGAGCATGACATATATCCCGCCGTGATGCACTATCTGAGAAATATCCCTGTCTTCCTTCATGCGGCAAAGAGCAAGTATCCCCTGCGTTTCCTCTGTCGATGACATATATCTCGCAGTATCATCGGAAACAAGATATGCCTTCTTTGCCGATGCCGATATCTCCTCGGAGATCTCCTTATTCCGTGAAACAAAGCTCTCTGAAAGAAAAAGCCTTTCTATCTCTGCTTTTTCATGATATGCATCGGAGATGATGCGTATTCCCTCGAGCGGGAACAGTCTTTTATCGGAACGTGCCCTGCGTGACGAGGAAAGACGGCGGTAGAGCTTGACGTTATCATTCGCCCTTGATGTTATAAGCTCCAATATGATCCCTCACGGTCGAATAGTACAAATAATGCAAATAGTACAAATCAGAGGTTAGAAAACAGAAAACCGCATAAACAGCATCATTGCCGTCTGCATGAAGTCCCCCTGCTCTAACCTCTGAAAAAGCCGGGAAACATGAAATGTTCCCGACCTTTAGCATCAAAATAACTCAAAGAGCAGCCTTTGCTCTTTCTGTGAGTGCTGTAAATCCTTCCGCATCGTTTATAGCGATCTCGGAAAGCATTTTTCTGTTAAGTGTAACTCCTGCCTTCTTGAGTCCGTTCATGAAAGAAGAATAATTCATGCCGTTGAGCTTGCAGGCTGCGGAAATTCTTGTGATCCAGAGCTTTCTGAAATCGCGCTTCTTGAGACGTCTGCCGATATATGCATAGTTGCCCGATTTCATAACGGCTTCCTTAGCCATCTTGAAATGCTTGCTCTTTGCGCCCCAGTAGCCCTTGGCAAGCTTTAATACTTTCTTTCTTCTCTTACGAGTAGCCATTGCTCCCTTTACACGAGCCATAGTAATATACCTCCAAAAAAATATGTTGTTCCGTTTGCGTTGTTGATACTGCTCTTACTTCTTGTAAGGAATGAGCTGCTTTACTGTAGGAGCATTTGCGGGGCTGCATATACCCGAAGTTCTTGCGATCCTCTTGCGCTTGTGATCCTTCTGGGTGAGTCTGTGTCTCTTGTTGGTCTTCATATACTTGACAAGACCCGACTTTGTGAGCTTAAAGCGCTTTTTTGCGCCCGAATGTGTCTTCTGCTTAGGCATAATATATCCTCCCTTTGATTTTCACATTGATGTTTATTTTGAAGCCTTAGGAGATATGAACATCACGTATGCGCGTCCTTCCATCTTCGGCGGCTTTTCGACTGTTCCTACTTCGTCACAGGCATCTCTGAACTTATTGAGCAGTTCCTCGCCAAGTTCCGGATGAGCGATCGCACGCTTGCGGAAGCGCACCGATACCTTGATCTTATCTCCGCCCTTGAGGAACTTTATTGCCTGTGCTGTCTTTGTATCAAAATCGTGAGTATCTATCTGGGAGAACATTCTGATCTCCTTGATATCGACTGTCTTCTGATTTTTCCTTGCTTCCTTTTCACGCTTTGTCTGTTCAAAGCAGAATTTGCCGTAATCCATGATCTTACATACAGGCGGAGTTGCCTGCGGCGCGATCTTGACAAGATCGAGATCCTTTTCTATCGCTATCTTCTGTGCATCTCTTGCGGACATAACACCGAGCTGAGCTCCGTCCGGTCCGACAACACGTATCTCCTTGTCGCGTATCTCTTCATTGATCTGCAATTCTCTGCTATCCTTGTTTGCTATGGTAAGCACCCCCGTATTATTTGTTCAGACAATTAAAAAATCGGCAAAGCAAGCTGCTGTGCCGACACCGAAACCGCCCCGCACAATTGTCTGCGCAGGACACCCTCACGGTATTGACCGTATGCACCCCTGTGATACGGTGAGAACGAACAGCTCTACTTTATTTTCATCTGATACACCCTTATCAGACTTTAATATTATAATCCATATTTTCAGATTTGTCAAGGGTTTTTTCAAATTTTCTCATTTTCCGC
>JAILFE010000358.1 GCA_024697725.1 Oscillospiraceae bacterium | reverse complement strand
TTCAGGAATAATGGCATGATGATCGTGTCCCTCCATCTTCTTGTTGTTCACAACTCTTTGATCAAGGTTAAGACCTCTCGTTATAAGTTCAACAACACGGTCAAGGTATCTCGGATTCTCGCCCAGCTTCTTCACCGTCAGGATCATCTTCGTGTTCATATCCTCGGATACATAATTGCAATCCGTCCTCGGGTAAGTAATAAGTCTTTTTTCGTAAAGCAACTGTGCTATTTCAAGAGTCTGCTTTGCAGTAAGACCGTATATGTTGTTCGCCTCCTGCGAAAGCGATGTAAGGTCATGAAGCAGCGGACGGTTCTGTGTCTTTTCCTCGCTGTCATCAGATATAACTACCAGCTCTCCTATGTTCTTCAAAGCTTCTTCTGCTTCACCGGAAGAACTCCATTCCATATCGCTCAATGCACCCGAATCGGTTTCAAGGCGGTATGTCACCGTACTAACGAAATTATCTATCTCCTTATCGTTATCCACGATCAGCGCAAGCACAGGCGTTTTCACCCTGCCTACACGATGGGGGTGATCGTCCCTGATACCGTAAAGCCTTGAAAGGTTCATACCTATGAGCCAGTCTGCTTTTTCTCTTGCAAGTGCAGCATAATAAAGGCTGTCATAATCGCTGTCGGGACGAAGAAAAGCAAGACCGTCACGAATTGACTCATCTGTCATGGAGCTTGTCCATATTCTTTTCACAGGCTTGATGCACCTGTTGGCGTTATAGATATGTCGAAAGATAAGTTCTCCCTCTCTGCCCGCATCGGTCGCACAGATTATCTCATCAACATCATCACGGTTTATAAGTGCGGATATATTATCCCTGAGACCGGCGGTATCCTCCCCGTTCGGGAAAATCCTGAGATCGGGTATCATGGGTAGTTCGTCAAGTTTATATGTCTTGCTGTAACCGTAATCCTCCGGCATACCCAGATCATAGATATGTCCTCTCGCATTGGCGATGATATATCCGCCGCCCTGATAGTACCCCTCTCTGCCGACACCCTCAACACGCTCTCTTGCGCCGACTGCATGGGCTATCGTTCTTGCCGTACCCGGCTTTTCCGTTATAATAAGCTTCATAATATTTTCCTTTCTATCTGCTTACAAGGTATTGACATTGTAAGCTGATTGCTGTATAATATATGTATAAACTAATGCTATGGAGATAATCTTATGTCACAGACTTCAAGTGTTACTATCCGCATGGATTCAGATGATAAGCGCCGCGCAGAACAGCTTTTCAATTCTCTCGGTCTGAACATGACCACCGCTTTTAATATGTTCATCAAGCAGTCTCTTTTGTGCGAGGGACTTCCATTTGCTGTTTCTCTGCGAAGCAATGCCGATGATTATTTTTACAGCAAAGCCAACACCGCACATCTTGACCGTTCTATCGCCCATCTCGGTGAAGGCAGATGCAGTTCACATGAACTGATAGAGACCGCAGATAATGAATAAATTTATGACTGGTGAAGCATATGACCATCAGAAATTTAATTTCATATCCTTTCAGGTCAACTTTACTATTGACCTCTGCTTATTTTCGGGGTATAATATATACATAGGGGGTTGATTTATGGGTAATATCAGGATCTATTTGGATAATTGCTGTTACAACAGGCCATACGATGAACAGACACAAACAAAAATCTTTATAGAATCACAAGCCAAACTCCACATACAAAAGCTGATAACCGAAAACAAACTTGATCTGGTCTATTCATTCGTTTCGGTATATGAAAACTCTATGAATCCGTATGAAGTCAGACGTACCGCCATTTCAGACTTTTTCAAATATTCCATTACTTATGTCAGTGAGAATAACATTGCTGTGATCAAAAATCGTGCTGCGGAGATCATGAAGACGGGAATAAAGACTAAGGATGCAATGCACCTATCCTGTGCAATAGAAGGCAATGCTGATTACTTCATTTCCACGGACATACGTTTATTGAAATATTCGTCAGATCAAATCAAACTGATAAATCCTGTTGACTTTCTGTACATATTGGAGGGATAAATTATGAGAACGACCAATACCATAATGAATGAAGCTATGGATTGCCTTATCAGTAAACTCGGCGTTGTTGAAACTGAGATCTTCATTTCAAATCTCATGCGTGAACCTTTCGATTATACTGAATGGCAGCGAAAGAAGTTTGATAATGTATCGCTTGATGAATTTTGCGATAATGCAGTGAATTACTGTAAGAATCAAGGCAATTAGTTTCTGACATCTTCTGTGCAGCTTTCATAACGAAGGCTGCTATTTTTTTACAGTCTTCTCATCTTCGCTGCCTCTGCTCTCTTTCAGCTTCAGCTCTCTGCAATGATCGTAGTGCGCTATACCGAGAGCTATTGCTCCCAACAGCATAATATGCACCTTGCTCCCGTCAATTATCTCCCATACGATATTTACCGACTGCTCCGGAACTTTATCCTCCCCGGAGCAGATGCCATTATAAACGCTTATTCCGAACGATAAAGCAAGCATTATGACAATTACCAGCGCAGGACGGAACCAGAACTCGTTCCTGTTCTTTGAAATAAATTCCCTGATCTTATTCATCATCGCCCTCACTTTCTCCGTCCATAGGAAGATAGACATCCCAGAAATTATTGGGTATATCGCCCTCATCGGTCAGCATATCATAGAATTCCTTTGCTTTTTCGTTGTCCGCTGCGCCGAACTTTCTGAAATCATCCTCAGAAATATCCAGTTCTTTCTTTATCAGTTCAAGATATCCCCCGATCATCTTTTTGCAGCTATCCTCGTCCATACCGTACTTTTCCGGTTCGGTCAACTCAATTATCTTTGCAAGAAGTTCATCTTCCGAGATACATTTGCCTATCTCACCGTACAGATCATCGTGATCTCCGTCGCAGTAATACTCCCACTCAATGCCGCCCTCCGAACCTGTTATCATGCGGCGCTTGCATTTTCCGTCGCAGGAATTATCGTGTGTGATCTCAACAGTTATCGGGATATACCCTGTTTCTTTGAAGAACTCCGAAATATCCTTCAGTGAGATTTTTGCCATAGATTCCTCTTCGCTGTCATCTTCTTCGGATTTAGCTGTATCAAAGGTTTCAAGCGTCTTGTAAAGCGCGATATACGATAACAGCTCTTCTGCCGAAATATCACTCTGTATCTCCGTATTCCCGAAGAAGTTCGTACCGACAATGGGTTTATCCGTAAATTCGGTCGAATCACTGATACCATTTGCGCCGTCGTTTCGGGAAACTTCGTACGGCTGTCTGCTCTCGGCTGCGGTAAGCGTATCATCGACCTCGGAAAGCATCTTTTCAAACTCTGCCTTTGCTTCCTTATCCGCATTTTTCATAGCATCGGAAATAGCCTTGTTCATCTCGTTTATCCTGCGGTTCTTCTCTGCCGGATCGGGTGCTGCGTCAATGTACGGTTCGTATATGCTCCTGATCTCGTCGGCTTTCTTCTTGCAGAAATTGCTGTAAAATGATGAATAATCACCTGCCGCCGCAGGATAATTGTACGTCCCGCCGTACCAATCGCCGTAGGTAAAATAATAATATGCCTGCGTTACGTCCATGTAATCTTTTATCAGCTTGCAGTACCCGTCTATGACCTCTGCGGTCGTTTCTACTGAAATTATCTCATCATCTCCGGCAAGCGAATAGTCCATAGGAAGCAGCCACCCGAAGAATGATGCGATCACTGCAATAACGATTATTATTGCCAATATTGGCACGACCGCCGCAAGACCGGCTCCGGCAAACAGCAGGAATTTTCCTTTCTTTGCGATAAATCCTTTCAGCTTTTCCCTGTTCGGCAAAAAGGCTGTATTATCCTTGTTATGCTGCAGAAATATCGCCGACTGCTTCTGCCTTATAAAGTCTCTTTCCCTCTGCCGAGACTGCTCCAGACGCTCCTTTGCGAGTTTCTCCTTAAAGCTGTTCTTTTTGAGCTGCTCTATCCTGTCTGCAAATCTGCCGCCGTTTTCATCTCCGTCAACATAGTGATACTTCTTTGACTTCCGATGTTCGACACGCTGTTTCTGTTCTTCGG
>JAILFE010000446.1 GCA_024697725.1 Oscillospiraceae bacterium | reverse complement strand
CTTCCAGTCGGCACTGTTGTGTATCTTAGCAGCAACAGGCTTTACATCTTCGAGCCTTCCGCCGTCCCAGTTTATAAGACGGTTGAGCTGATAGTCAAAATTTCTCTCATTGTTAAGCTTATATACGCCTTTTTTCAACCTGATGGGGCGGGTAACATCATATTTTTCCATATAAAAGTTCTCCTTATCACAGTATATGATAAGGATAACACTTTTTTTGGAATAATACTTTCAAATAGATGCTAACTTTTGATAAATTCGGAAAAAGAAATGCCGAACATACGCTTGCAGGTGGCGGCAAAATGCGATGGCGAATCAAATCCCGCATGCATAGCAGCTTCCGTAATATTGCTGTGCTTCTGAAAATGGATATAGCCTTTTCTCATTTTCTCCATCGCAAGATACCGTGATAAAGATATACCTGTTACTTCCTTGAAAAGATGGGACAGGCGGCTCTGTGACAGATATACCTTCTGACACAGAAGCGAAACTACATTTTCGGGTATCTCATCCATTTCCTTTATAGCTTGCAGTACTTTTGTTATTCTTTCATCAGTTACGGAATCAGGAGTTCTTTTTAGCCCGAAATAGTCAAGAACATCCTTATCGACGCTATCAAGACGCATTGCATTTTCAGTCCAAAGTCTGCGGACAGATATTACTTGTTCATCATCAAGGCATTTGTATTTCTTCCCTTGAAGATAGTTTTGCTCTATCTCATCGGAGTATGCGCTTGTTGTATCAAAAAGAAATAAAAGCATATCACCTGTGTCTGAATAAACAGTATGAGGTATATCAGAGGCGATAAAGAGCGCATCTGTATCAAAGCTGATACCATCGACTATACAGTGAAGCGACTGTTCGGGGCTTACGATCAGATGTGAGGCGAGGTGAGAGTGTATATCGGGTGTGCGGTACTCCGAGAGTATAAGGATATGATCGTATTCAAATAAAGTTTGTGTCAATCAGATCACCTTATCCTTTATGAACGAAATCACACGATTTTACCCTTATAATTCCTTGCTGTTCTGCTCTTGTCCGGCACATACCAGTAATCGCAAGAATCTGCGCCCGTAGCCACTGTATGTGTGCGTATCAGTTTTGCGTGCATCAACTTTGCATAGGTATGATCTAAAGCACACATATGTGGCATAAGATCCATATAGCCGTACTTTTTGGCATATTCTGCAATAGGACATCCCACAAGGGTGAATGCGAAGCCTGTTTTAGTATGGTTCGGATCGACGATCATGCCCCATGTATCGCTCCATTCGCCGTGGTTTTGTTTTTCTTTCACCTTAGCGGCATATTGATTATAGCTTTTGAACAGATAATTTCTTAGTATGACAAGAAACGGACGGCGGTTTATGTCCATTATAACATTAAGGGGCTTTATCATCCTGTATATATAAGCTATTATCTCATCTATCGCCTCACCGTCCATCCCGTGGTCAGTTGCTTCGTAATATGAAATGAACAGGATGAACATATCAAGATTATTTGCAAGTGTATTCTCTTTGCCGCCAATGTTCTGGGCTCTTTTTGCCAGCTTTGGACGTATCCTGTCTGCACGGGCGATAATTCTCCGCATCTCTTTCGGATAGTGGAGTTTCAGATATCTTCGTATCGCCATTTTAACAAGTAGTTCCATATACTTATCCTTTCCACAGAATAAACGATTATCGCAGTCCGACCTGTTCCCACATATACTTTTCGAGCGAGCTACTCAACCTCACTGCATGGTCATATCCGAGAGACAAAAGCAGTTCTTCTGCCTGTATATAGCCTGCATCGATCAGTCTTTTATCATGACAGTCGGAGCTTATGATGACCTCTCCGCCCCATTCCAACCATGCTTTGAGCAGGAACGGAGCAGGATACGGTTCTTTCATATATCCCCGTGCAACACCGCCTGTGTTTACCTCGAGGAGAGCATCTGTTTCCCGCATGGTACGTAGTGTGTCAAGCTCCATCGAGGTGTATTCAGGAGAGTTTTCATCATACAGACTCAGTATCAAATTATTATAGCGTACAAGATCAAAATGACCTATTATTGCAGGCTTTGATGTGATAACGTAATCACGGAAAAGCGAAAAATACTGTTTTGCCATTTTAAGCCCGTCACCGCAGCAGTATTCATTGATATATTGCTGCAGTTTATCCGAAGCCCCATCCACCCCGATATACTCTCCTTCGGGTGCAGTGAAATAATGAACGGATGCGATGAAATAGTCATAACCTTTCGAATCTGCACAGCTCAGCATATCCCTTTCTATACCGATATATACTGCCATACGACCTGCATATTCCTGTTGTATCGAGCGTATCTCTGCTTTGTAGTCCTCCTCACGGGCAGGATCTATGCAGTGTGCGGGATCGAATGTCTGCGGGGCATGGGATGTGAACCCCAGTGACACAAAGCCTTTTTCATAAGCAGTAAGTGCCATTTCCCGAGCTGTGTTCTTTCCATCGCAAAAGTCAGTGTGAACGTGTGCCGATGATAATGTACAGCTTATTCTATTTTTCTCCATAATCATCACCAGTTGTATTTCAAAAATCTTGTTATCTCTCTGTATGACTGTTTTTTCTCTTTATCTCCCTTAACAGGGAACATCCGTTCCGAACGGAATGCCTTTAATACAGGTGATCTGAAAGGCACTATGGCGTGTCCGAGATGTTCGTAATTCAGGTGTTTGTGCGTATAAGGATAGTCATTTTCATCAAGGATCTTCATGAATTTCCTGCAGG
>JAILFE010000018.1 GCA_024697725.1 Oscillospiraceae bacterium | reverse complement strand
CTGAAGCTGTTCGATGCGATAAAGGACAGTCTCGGTCATGTGAACCTTGTGGCGGAGGATCTCGGATTCCTGACCGAGGATGTGCATAAAATGCTCGCAGCGACAGGCTATCCCGGCATGAATGTCATCGAATTCGCATTTGACGAAAAGCGCTCGGACAGCAGCTATCTCCCGCACAACTATTCCCGCAACAGTGTCGTATATATCGGCACTCACGACAATGATACCGCTGTCGGCTGGTATACCTCGCTGAACGCTAAGACAGCCGCGTTCGTCCGCAGCTATATCGGCGCGAAAAAGGACGACAGCACGAGAAAGATAGTGAAAAAGCTCATACGCACGGTATACTCCAGCGTATCCGATCTTGCGATAATACAGATGCAGGATCTGCTCTTCCTCGACAACAGCGCCAGAATGAACATCCCCTCGACGATAGGCGGCAGGAACTGGCTCTGGAGAATGGAAAAGGGCTGCTGCACGGAAAAGCTCGCAAAATATCTGCTTGGCCTGTCAAGGCTCTATTTCAGAGCTCCCGCTCCCGATAAAAAAGCTGCGCCTTTCCGCGTATTGTCCTCATTCACCGAAACAGAGACAAAAGAATAATATTTGTAAAGCAAGGAGAAAAAGCATTATGAAGATCACAACAGTGGGTCTCGGACTTATCGGCGGCTCACTTTGCAAGCACATCAAAAAGCACACCGACTACACTGTCGGCGGCATCGATATCAATCCCGAGACAATAAAAATGGCGCTCTCGCAGAACGCCATAGACTATGAGGAAAAGGAGCCCGGCAGCGGCGATATCACGATAATCGGTCTCTTCCCCGACAAATGCATAGAGTACTGCACCGAAAACGCCGCTAAATTCAAGAAGGACAGCATAGTCATCGACGTATGCGGTGTGAAAAAGGCAGTGGTCGATGCGGTAGAACCGGTGCTTGCCGCTCATGATGTGACCTTTGTCGGCGTTCATCCTATGGCGGGGCGCGAATTTTCGGGATTTGAATACTCGCTCGACAATATGTTCGACAATGCGAGCTTCATAATCACACCCACCAAGAACACCCCCAGGGAGGTAGTAAATCTCCTCGAAGACTTCGCATATGCGATAAACTTCAAGAAAGCAGTCATCACAACTCCGGAGGAGCATGACCGAATCATAGCATATACGAGCCAGCTTGCGCATATAGTATCGAGCTCATACATCAAGAGCCCGACCGAAGAGCTGCAGCTCGGGTTCAGCGCGGGTTCGTTCCAGGATCTTACAAGAGTAGCAAAGCTCAACGAGGATATGTGGACGACGCTTTTCCTGATGAACAAGGATTCCCTCTGCTTCGAGATAGACCAGATAATCGAAAGGCTCGGAGAATACCGCAGAGCGATAGACTCCGGAGATGCCCCGTATCTGCACGATCTGCTGAAGGCAGGACGCATCCGCAAGGAGGACAGTCTGAAGAAAAATCTGTAAGAGGTCATACTGTCATACCGAAATATAAATCGCAAGGGGGCATTCCGAAAGGATGCCCCCGAACCGAATAATTGACTTTTGTGCGTGTGTGATATAGTTCTGAAATATCCCATGATAACGAAAGCGGGAATGTACATGATATCATTGAAACAACTGAGAACACACTTATATTCTTATGATCTGTCAGATCTTACAAGTTTCCCCGTGTATGCTCCGGAAGATGAATATAACGGAAAAGCAGCATGTATATATGGAAGGCTCAAAGAGATTGAGAACCCGTCCTTAGAAGATGCCGAAAAAATTATCAAAGAGGTTTTTGAGAGCGCATTTAGCGAACCCCTTAATAATATAGATGTGTCATATCTTGCAAAGACGATCTTATTCGGCGACATCCATATATGTCCGGTCTGCCGCAAGTATTATTTTAAAGAAGAAGGTCACTATGAAGTGTGTGAAGTCTGCGGCTGGGAAGATGATTCTATACAATACGAAGATCATTTCTATACTGGGGGTGCAAATCCGTTAAGTGTAAATATTTGTCAGATGAAGTTTTTTTTACTTCATGAAGACAGCACTTCATCCGAAACGAAAAAACTCACCGAAGAATATAAAGAGAATTTCGGAAAAATATATGGTGATGTATTCTCTGCTGACCCGCCCAACTGGGATGGATTTAGCGAAAAAATAGCTGCTCTGAACTATAACTATGCGAAAGAGCTTGCGAAACTTTTCCTTTTCAATTTTGCCACATTTAGAAATCCCGATGAAAAATCAAAGGAAAAAGAAGTTGATTCTTTTCTGAATCAATTATTTAAGAGGACATTAAGCTGATAAGACGTCTGATAAACCACACAATTATCTATATCCAATGATATAATGTGCATTCAGCCGTGCATCATTCCTCTTTCAGAAATGCCGTCATATCCTCGGGAGGTGTCCAAGGCTTTTTCACGGCGATAAGGAATTTTATGGTTTTCCCCTCTTCCGTGAACATCCGCTCGTGCTCGGTCATGATATTATGCTCATATCCGCTGTTATGCAGATCGCGTGTGATATACGTTATCTCAAAGCCGGTCTTTTCAAAATACGGCACGGATTCCTCAAAAAGCTGGTCGTCATCGGTCTTGAAATGTATCTCGCCGCCGTCTTCAAGGAGCTGTCTGTACTGCACGAGCTGTCTCACATGAGTGAGCCTGCGCTTGTGGTGCTTGGGACGCGGCCACGGATTGCAGAAATTGACATATATCCTGCCGACCCTCTCATCCTCCGAGAACATAGCCGACACATTCGAGATATTGTACGCGGTGATACGCAGATTGGCGGGCTCTCTGTGTGCATCGGAGAACAGCTTTTTTATCGTGCGGCTAGCAACTGCGAGCATATCGTTCTTTATATCCACAGCGAGCCAGTTCACATCCGGATGAGCGAGTGCCGCCTGTGCCGCAAAGCCGCCCTTACCGCAGCCGAATTCCGCATAGAGAGGCTTATCCTTATCTGCAAAAGCCTCCTTCCACCTGCCTTTATACGCCGCAGGCTCATCAATAAAGAACGGACAGTCTGCAAGCTCGGGCGCTGCCCACTTTTTCTTTCGTATCCTCATATATATTACCATCCTTCCGGGTTTTTCCGTATATTATCGGGTGACCGGTCTCCTGCTAAGATAAATCAGTATTTAGATTATCTGTTTCATAGCTTTTATCATATCACCGATAAATTTGTCCTGTGTTTTTTTATCCAATTCCAAAATTGACAAATAAGGATTCAGATCTTCAAGTTCTACCAACAGCAGTTCACCTTCTTGTGTCCGGCAGGCATCAACTCTTTGTATTCCGTAATTAATATCATTCCATTTGATGAAC
>JAILFE010000401.1 GCA_024697725.1 Oscillospiraceae bacterium | reverse complement strand
GACAACGACTTCACATTCTTCGGCGGCGCATCGAAGGAGATAAAGCACACCAAGGTGCGCACCCGTGTGTTCAGCATGAACCTTATGCAGCTCGTGGAGCAGTCGGACAGAGTGATACTCATGGGACACCGCTTCGGCGATTTCGACAGCATAGGCGCCTGCGCAGGTATGTGCGGAGCGCTGCGCAAGCTCGGATACGATTCGCTGATATGCGTTGACTGCGACCGCACTCTTGCAGGGCCGATAATCGACAGGCTGAAGGATAATCTCAGCAACGGGAACGATATATTCATCTCTCCCGAGGAAGCCCTCGCAGGTATGACCGACCGCACGCTGCTCATCATAGCCGATACGAGCAGCAAGGACATGATAGAGAGCCGCGATGTGTACGAAGCGGCAAAATATGTCGTATATATCGACCACCACAGACAGGTCGTGAACAGCATAGACAATGCCGTGATAGCGCTCCATGAGCCGTATGCGTCCTCCGCCAGCGAGATAGTCGCGGAAGTCATACAGTATATGCAGCTCCCCGAACCGATATCGGGCTATTACGCGGATGCGATGCTGTCGGGCATAATGCTCGATACCAAGGATTTCGTGAACAAAACTGGCGTCAGGACATTTGAAGCGGCAGCATATCTGAGAAAGATAGGCGCCGATACCGTTGCCGTAAAGCAGCTTTTCGCAAATTCGCTCGAAAGCTGCCGCAAGCGCTCCGAGATAATCGCCTCGGCTGTGATACACAACAGATGCGCTATCGCAAAATGGACAGAACCGGATGATGATGTCCGGATATTCTCCGCACAGGCGGCGGATCAGCTCCTTGAGATCGAGGACGTTGACGCAAGCTTCGTATTGTTCGTATGCACTGTGAACGACAAACCGTGCATAAATATCTCCGCGAGATCGTACGGCGTGCTGAACGTGCAGCTCATAATGGAAAAGCTCGGCGGCGGCGGACACCAGACAATGGCAGCCGCACAGGTATATGACAATGATATCGATACCGCGCAGGATACGCTCTCGTCGGCGATCGACGAATATATCGCAAGCATAAGCTGATGCACAATAGTCCGCAATTATCCGCAATTTATCACACAGATTGCACAATACCGTTCTATAATTATCTATTCGGATAATTTATGATAATCTATAAAAAAGAGAGGATATAAAGAACATGAAGGTCATATTTTTACAGGATGTAAAGGGCTCCGGGAAAAAGGGCGACATGAAAGAAGTCGCAGACGGATATGCAAGGAACTATCTTATAGCAAAGGGTCTTGCCTGCGAAGCTACGGCAAAGAACATCTCCGATCTCAACGGAAAGAAGGCGTCCGCACAGCATAAGGCAGACGTAGCAAGACAGGAGGCTCTCGACACCGCAGCGGCTCTGAAGGGCAAAAAGGTCATATGCCGCGTGAAGGCAGGACAGGGCGGAAAGCTCTTCGGATCGGTCACCGGCGCGAATGTCGCAGATGCCGTAAAGGAGCAGCTCGGTCTTGATATCGACAAGAAGAAGATAAGTCTCAGCTCCGAAATAAAGTCTTTCGGCACATTTTCTGCCGAGATACGCCTTATGACAGGCATATCGGAGAAGATCACCGTTGAGGTAACGGAGGAATAATGGAATTCGCCGATATAGTTTCTGCGGAGATGCCCCACAGCACCGAAGCGGAACAGACAGTGCTCGGCGCTGTGCTTATGGATCCAGAACAGCTCTCTGTCGTGATGGAGTATCTGAAGGCAGACAGCTTCTATATACCAAAGCACAAGGAGCTTTTCTCCATTATCGTGAGACTGCTCACGGTCGGAGTTGACGCGGATATCATCACAGTGCTCGACGAAGCCGTAAAGGACGGAGTATTCGAGAACGCCGGCGCGGGCAAGGAATACCTCACCGCGATAATGAGCGGCGTGCCTTCACTGAGCAATATCGAGAGCTACTGCAGGATCGTAGAGGAAAAGTATTACATACGCTCCCTTATATCCGCTGCAAAGCAGATAATAAGGAACTGCACCGAGGGCTCCGACAGTGCGTCGGTGCTGCTCGATTCCGCAGAGCAGATGATATACGATATCCGTCAGGGCAGAGATATCGACGGGCTCACCAGAGTTGACGAGGTACTGCTCGGCGCATACGATCATCTCGGAATGATATCGGGTGCGGACAGATACAAATATCAGTCGGCAAGATCGGGCTATGCCGGACTTGACGGGCTGATAAGCGGGCTCAACCGCTCGGATCTGCTGATACTGGCAGCCCGCCCCGGCATGGGAAAGACCTCCTTCGCGCTGAATATCGCGGCGAATGTCTGCCGCACCTCTCCCGACAAGGAAGTAGTGGTATTCTCGCTCGAAATGTCCAAGGAACAGCTCGTGACAAGGATGCTCTCCTCCGAGAGCCTCGTTGACAGCGATCATCTCATGAAGGGTACGATATCCCCGCCGGAATGGGAAAAGCTCGCCAAGGGAGCGAACCGCATATCGGCTATGAATATGTACCTCGATGATACCGCAGGCGTTACCGTCCCGCAGATGAAGGCAAAGCTCCGCAGACTGCGCAATGTCGGACTTGTTATAATCGACTATCTCCAGCTCATGAGCTCGGGAAAGCGCTCCGACAACCGAGTGAACGAAGTCTCCGAGATCACCAGACAGCTAAAGCTCATGGCAAAGGAAATGAACGTGCCCGTAATAACGCTGTCGCAGCTCTCGCGTTCGGTGGAATCACGCCCCGACAAGCGCCCGCTGCTGTCCGACCTTCGTGAATCGGGCTCGATAGAGCAGGATGCGGATATAGTCCTCTTTCTATACCGCGACGGCTATTACAGCAAGGAAAAATCGGAAGATATCAACCTTGCGGAATGCATAGTCGCCAAAAACCGCCACGGCTCCACGGGAACCGTGAATCTCCGCTGGAACGGACAGTATACACTGTTCTTGTCGGAGGACAGACGTCCCGTCCCCGAACCGTAAATATACAGTCATCGAAGAAGATTTTCAGACATTTCCCGCTCACAGCTGCAGATATTTCAGCATCTGCGAGCGGTCTATGCCGAAGATCCGATGTCTCAGACTATAGAAAAATACTATATTATGAAGGATATCAGAGAAAAAATTCTTTCGGATGCCGAAAAGACTGTCCGTCTGCTGGTCCCGAACAGGATCGGCATAATATCCGCACTCTCCGGAGGCGCCGACAGTGTGTGTCTGCTGCTCGTGCTGAAGGAGCTGTGCCACAGGCACGGTCTCGCACTCTCCGCAGTACACGTCAATCACAATCTGCGCGGTGAGGAAAGTATGCGCGATCAGCGCTTCTGCGAAAACCTCTGTGACAGGCTCGGCATACCGCTCTGCGTGAAGTCGGTCGATGTCAGGGGGTATATGGCTCAAAAGGGTATGTCGTTAGAGACCGCCGCCCGCGAGCTGCGGTACAAGGCGTTCTCCGAGCTGCAGAAAAGAAACCGCGAATTTATCGCCACCGCCCATAATCTCGATGACAACGCCGAGACAATACTCCTGAACCTCACAAGAGGCACGGGGCTGCGCGGTCTGTGCGGAATACAGCCCGTCAGGGAGGACGGCGTGATCCGTCCGCTGCTCTATACCACACGCGCCGAGATAGAAGATTTTCTCTCACAGCAGCATCAGGACTATGTCACCGACAGCACCAATCTCGAGGATGACTGCTCGCGCAATAAGATACGCCACAATGTCATCCCGGTGCTCAAGGAGATAAATCCGGGATTTCTCGAAAATATAAAAAGGACTGTCATAACGCTCTCCGAGGACGAATATTGTCTCGAAAATTCGGATCAGGATGATTTCCCGGCCGAAAAAAAGCGCATTATCGCCGATATAATGAGGAAGAACGATATCGGCATAACCCGCGACAGGCTCGACCGCATATACGGGCTCGAAGACGGCGGGGCTGCACATATCAGCAGGGATATCTACGCTGTCGCCTCAAACGGCAGCATAACCTTTGAAAAGCGGACAAGGTACGAAAATGCCGCGGATTATTCCGTTCCTTTTGCCGAGGGAGATACCATACTCCCGGACGGCAGGCATATCATAATAAAACAGGCAGACAGCGAGGATGTTAATAATCTCTTAACAAATAAATCAGATTATTGTGGTAGAATAAAAGTCGGCGGGTCTGAAAACAGGACAGTGATCCGCACAAGACGCGAAAATGACCGCATCGTCCTGCAAGGTGAAAAGATACACCGCAGGATACGCAAGCTCCACAATGCAAAGAAGATACCTCCCCATCTCAGAGAAACAGCCGCTGTGATAGCGGATGACGAAAACATCCTCTGGGAGGAATACTGCGGGGTATCGGAATGTGCGTATACCGGAAATACCGCTGTGGACGGGAAGGTATACGATATATTCATGACAAAGCGTCCGGCAGATGATCTGTCAGACAGACAAAGCAACGAATAAAAGCACCGTAAAAGGGCTTTATATATATTGTTTATCCAAGGCGTTGCCCTATCGAATATCGAGGAGTGAAAAAATGGGAAAGAAAAACAGAGGCATTATCATCTATGTCGCAATTCTTGCCATAATCATCGGCGCGATGGTATTGCTCGTGAAAGAATCCGCCGCACCCGCGGAAAGTCACAGCTATTCCGAGATAATGTCGTATTTCGACAATTATCAGGTCAGCGAGTACACCTTTGACCTCGGCACAGGCGAGCTTATCATGAGGGTCGGTGAAACGGGCGAATCCATAACCTACAATGTGCCGAACGTGAGCGTATTCCTGAACGAGATACAGAGCGATGAGGAAAATTACCGCAAGGAATACAATAAGCTGCATCCCGATGCGCCGCTCTCACAGGACTACTACAAGATACGCGACAATTCATGGCTCTACAGCTTTGTGCCGTATCTGCTTATTATCGTGCTTATGGTCGTTTTCATGCTCGTCATGATGCGTCAGGCTACAGGCGGCGGAAAGATCAGCAACTTCGGCAGAGCCAATATCAAGGATCAGTCCAAGAAAAAGAACACCTTCGCAGATGTCGCGGGTGCGGACGAAGAGAAATTCGAGCTTGAGGAGATCGTCGATTACCTCAAGAACCCGAGAAAATATACCGAGATCGGCGCACGCATACCCAAGGGCGTACTGCTCGAGGGCCCTCCGGGCACAGGTAAGACGCTGCTCGCAAAGGCGGTCGCAGGAGAGGCGGGAGTTCCGTTCTTCTCGATCTCCGGCTCCGATTTCGTCGAGATGTTCGTCGGCGTCGGCGCTTCGAGAGTGCGCGATCTCTTTGAGACAGCCAAGAAGAATTCCCCTTCCATAGTATTCATAGATGAGATAGACGCCGTTGGACGCCACAGAGGCGCAGGTCTCGGCGGCGGTCACGACGAACGTGAGCAGACCCTCAACCAGCTCCTCGTCGAAATGGACGGCTTTGACGGCAACGAGGGCGTTATCGTAATGGCAGCCACCAACCGCCGCGATATCCTCGACCCCGCGCTGCTTCGTCCGGGACGCTTCGACAGGCATATCATGGTAAGCTATCCCGATATCAAGGGACGCGAGGAGATACTCAAGGTACACACAAGAAACAAGCCTCTTGCCCCCGATGTCAGCTTGAAGGTAATAGCTCAGTCAACTGCGGGCTTCACGGGCGCCGAGCTCGAAAATCTCGTGAACGAGGCTGCACTGCTCGCCGCAAGACGCAACCGCAAGGCAGTCACCAAGGAGGATATCGAGGAAGCTACTATCAAGGTCATCGCAGGCCCCGAAAAGAAGAGCCACGTTGTCACCTCGGAGGAAAAATATCTCGTGGCATACCATGAGGCAGGCCATGCGGTATCATCCTTCTATCTCCCCACACAGGACAAGGTACACCAGATAACGATCATCCCCCGCGGCTCTGCGGGAGGAATGACGATAAACCTCCCCGAAAAGGAACCCTCCCTGCTGAATATGACAGCCAGAAAGATGCGCGAGGAGATAATCCTCTGCATGGGCGGACGTGTTGCCGAGGAGCTCATAATCGGCGAGCCCTCAGCGGGTGCGATCAGCGACCTCAAGCGTGCGACCAAGCTCGCAAAGGCTATGGTAATGGAATACGGCTTCTCTGAAAAGCTCGGAAACGTCGTATATTCCGATGACAACAGCGAGCCTTTCGTCGGCATGGAATACGGTCACAGCAAGGCGCGTTCCGAAAAGCTCCAGGCGGATATAGATTCCGAAGTCCGCAGCATAATCGACAAGTGCTACGACAGCACGGTAGTCCTCCTCAAAGAGCATATCGACAAGCTCCACCTCGTCGCAAAATCACTGATGGTGCATGAAAAGCTCGACGGCCCCGAATTCACCGAAATAATGGAGGGCAAGGTAGACACCGAAAAGATAGAGAGCGATTATCAGGAATTCAAGAAGAACGCCGACAAAAAGCTCGATATCCTGCTCAAGAAGGAAGTTCCAGAAGATTCACCCGAAGCAGAGCCCGAAAAGCCCGGAACGGAAGAAATAACAGAGGATGCTCCTTCGGATGAGACAAGCAGCGAAGAAAATTGATCTGTCACCGGCGGAAATCGTCGGATAACAGAGCGAACGGATAAAAGCGGCAGTGACATTTGTCAGATGCCGCTTTTTCGGATATACAGGTATTTTTAAGGACGGATAAGCATTGGATATCAATTCACCAATAGAAGCTCTCCCGGGCATAGGGAAAAAACGAGCGGAGCTGTATCACAAGCTCGGTATACACACTATGGAAGAGCTCATCTTCTATTTCCCGAGGGATTATATCGACTACACTACTCCCGTTCCGATCGGAGAGGCGCCGATAAACGAACACAGCGTCATCTCTGCCGTGATAAAGCAGAAGCTCCCTGCGGCGCGGATACGCCCCGGACTTACATTGTACAAGCTCGTGGGCGCGGATGATACCGATTCCGTGACGATAACATATTACAACAATCCGTATGCCGCAGACAAGCTCACGGTCGGGAGCGAATACCGCTTCTTCGGAAGGGTGACGGGCGGCTTCATGCGCAAGGAGATGAATTCTCCGCAGTATATTGGCTCTGACGAGCAGTGTATGTGCCGTCCGGTATACAAGCTGACCGAGGGGCTCACCGCCAATATGCTCACGCAGAATATGCTCGCCGCACTGAAATGCGTCGGAGACGACCACCCCGACCCGCTTCCTGCAGCTATACGTCAGAAATACGAGCTTTGCACCGAAGGCTATGCCCTGCACAATATACACTTCCCCGAAAGCGATCACGGTGCAGAGCTCGCACGGCGCAGGCTCTCGTTTGACGAGCTGCTGATACTCTCTCTCGGGATGAGCGTTCTGAAATACCGCAACCGCCAGACAACGGCGCATACTATGGATATATTTGATATATCGGAGTTTTTCCGTGCGCTGCCGTTTGAACCGACAAACGCGCAGAAACGTGTATGCGGCGAGATATTCGCGGATATGTGCGGGAAATACCCCATGAACAGGCTCGTCCAGGGCGATGTAGGCTCGGGAAAGACCGCTGTTGCGGCGGCTGCCTGCTGGCTCGCGGTGAAGAACGGATGTCAGGCGGCGCTCATGGCACCTACCGAGATACTCGCCGTGCAGCACGCCGGAACGCTCTCCGGTTTTCTCTCCCCGCTCGGGATAAAGGTCGCCTGCCTGACCGGCTCGCTGACGCCGAAGCGCAAAAAGGAGATAAGAGAGCAGCTCGCGGATGGCAGCATAGACGTTGTCGCCGGAACTCACGCCCTGATATCCGAAAGCACGGAATTCAGAAGTCTCGGACTTGTCATAACCGACGAACAGCACCGCTTCGGCGTGAACCAGCGCAAGGCTTTTGCCGGCAAGGGAGACAGCCCGCACAAGCTGGTCATGTCGGCAACGCCTATCCCGCGCACGCTCGGGCTTATAATATACGGCGACCTTGACATATCGGTGCTCGATGAACTGCCGCGCGGACGAAGCCCTGTCGAGACATACGCCGTCACGGGAAAGCTGCGCAGCCGTGCGCTCGGATTCGTGAAAAAGCAGCTCGAAGAGGGCAGACAGGGCTATATCGTCTGCCCGCTGATAACGGACAGCGAACAGAGCGAAGCTATGGCGGCGCAGTCCTACAAGGAAAAGCTCGAAAACGGGATGTTCTCGGGATATACCGTCGGACTGCTGCACGGTCAGATGAGCGGAGCGGAAAAGGACGCGGTAATGGCGGATTTCAAGGACGGCAAGATCGACCTGCTCGTATGCACGACAGTCGTGGAAGTCGGTGTGGATGTGCCGAACGCAACGATAATGATGATAGAGAACGCAGACAGGTTCGGTCTGTCGCAGCTCCACCAGCTCCGCGGACGTGTCGGCAGAGGGAAATACAAGAGCAGCTGCATACTTCTCACCGACAATCTCAATGACGAGACACGGGAGCGGCTGAAAATAATCTCCTCGACAAACGACGGCTTCAGGATATCGGACGAGGATATGCGACTGCGCGGCATGGGCGATTTCTTCGGGGAACGGCAGCACGGGATCATGCAGCTGAAGATCGCCGACATCGCCGGCGACAGGAAACTGCTCTCACAGACACAGCAGGCGGCAGGAGAACTGTTGGAGAACGACCCGACGCTTGACAGATACCCGCTGCTTAAAACGCGTATCGAAAAGCTGTTCTCGCAGAACGCCGAAAACGGCATGAACTGACGGCATAAAAACTATTAAAAAAACAATGTCAGAAACGCCGCGTTTGTTGAAAACATATAAATCATCCGAATCATCATGCCGATACTTGACATAGGGTGCAATATGTGATATAATATATTGTATTTTAACAGGCAGATACATTTGGAGGCTTAATCAAAATGAATCATTCCGGAAAGAAAAATATAAAAAGGCTCGCTGCGGCAGCAGCAGCAGCTGCGATCGCGGCATCGCTCGCGGGATGCGGCGAAAATGCGAAATACTGCGCTGTAAGCGGCACAGAACAGATACCTGCGGGAGTATATATCTACTACCTTGTCAGCGCGTATTCCGATGCACAGTCGCGCATGACGGAGACCGACACCGATGTGTTCGCCACAACGGTCGAGGATAAGCCCGCTGCGACATGGATGAGCGACACCGCCCGCGAGGATCTCATCGAATATGCCGCTATAGAGAACAAATTCAGCGAATACGGTCTTTCGCTCTCAAAGGGTCAGACGGACGATGCAAAGAGCATGGTCGAGAGTATGTGGACGTATTACGGCGAATACTACGAAAACTACGGTATCTCCGAAGATTCGTTCCGCAAGACATATCAGAATATGCTCAAATCGGGCATGATATTCGACAATATCTACGGCGAGGGCGGAGAAAGAGCCGTTTCAGACGAGGAACTGCGCACCTATCTCAAAGAAAACTTCGCAAAAACGAACTATATCAAATTCGACCTTGTCGATTTTGAAGGCACCGCTCTCGATGATGCGGCAAAGGCAGAGCGCCGCGCAGAGGCGGAAAGCTATCTCGAACGTGCAAAGAACGGCGAGGACATGAACACTCTCAGCGCGGAATACACCGACCATGTTACAAAGCTGCGCGAGGAATACAACGCTTCCAAGCAGGCGGAAGAGGATGCAGCGGCAGGCGAGGCGAACGTAACTCCTTCCCCCGCAAGCGCAAATGATGCCGAAAACGCAGATCAGGCAAATGTCTGGGCGGACACTGCCGATGAATCGGCTGACGAAACGGCAGAAGAGGCAGACGCAGTGCAGGATATCGATATATCCACGGATATGCTCCAGTCCGTCGGCGCTGCCGATAATGTAAGATATATCAAGAAGGACTCCGGTATACCCGATGCTGCGGTAAATGCGCGTATATTCGCAATGAACGCCGGAGATTTCGAGCTTATCGAAGGAGAAGGCGCTTACTACGTTGTAAGCAAACTCGATATCTTTGAGACCGACGATTATTACAACAGCCAGAAGGACAATATCCTCCACGAGCTCAGGGATGAGGAATATGAAAGCCTCAAAAAGGAATGGGCTGCATCGGCTCAGCTCACCCTCAATAACGAAGCTATGGCAAGATATACCCCTCAGGAGCTCAAGTCAAGAGAAGACAAGTATAGCGCACAGTAAACGCTGTTCCCGACGGCGTCAGATAACTATATCTTACTAACGAAAGGATGATATTTATGTCAAGAATGCTCTTTACATCGGAATCGGTAACAGAGGGTCATCCCGATAAGATCTGCGACCAGATATCCGATGCGATCCTCGATGAGATACTCGCAAACGACCCCACAGGACGTGTTGCCTGCGAGACCTGCACGAATACCGGGTTCATACTCTGTATGGGCGAAATTTCCACCGAATGCTATGTCGATATACCCAAGATCGTCCGCAAGGTAGTTACAGAGATAGGCTACGACAGCCGCACCAGCGGTTTTGACGGAAATACCTGTGCTGTTATCCAGTCCATAGACGAGCAGTCCGCGGATATCGCTCTCGGCGTAGACAACGCGCAGGAGAAAAAGAACGGCAGCAGCAGCAGCGATGACGAAACAGGCGCGGGAGATCAGGGAATGATGTTCGGCTATGCCTGCAACGAAACTCCCGAACTCATGCCTCTGCCGATATCGCTCGCACACAAGCTCGCAAAGAAGCTTGCCGAGGTGCGCAAGAACGGCACTCTCCCCTATCTGCGTCCCGACGGAAAGACACAGGTGACAGTAGAGTATGACGACGGCAAACCCGTAAGAGTCGATACTATAGTCGTTTCCACACAGCACGCCGAGGATGTTACTCTTGATACTATAAGAGCGGACATCATCGAAAAGGTGATAAAGCCGATCGTTCCCGCAGAGCTCCTGAAGGATACGAAGTATTTCGTGAACCCGACAGGCAGATTCGTTATCGGCGGTCCTCAGGGCGACAGCGGTCTCACAGGACGCAAGATAATCGTTGATACATACGGCGGATATGCGCGTCACGGCGGCGGAGCGTTCAGCGGCAAGGATCCCACGAAGGTGGACCGCAGCGCTGCATATGCGGCAAGATACGTAGCCAAGAACATAGTTGCGGCAAAGCTCGCCGACAAGTGCGAAGTCGAGCTCGCGTATGCGATAGGCGTGGCTAAGCCCGTATCGATAATGGTCGATACCTTCGGCACCGGCAAGGTCAGCAACGATAAGCTCGCAGAGGCTGTTGAAAAGGTGTTCGACCTCAAGCCCGCAGCAATAATCAAGGATCTCGATCTGCGCCGTCCGCAGTACAGACAGCTCGCTGCATACGGACACATGGGACGCGAGGATCTCGGTGTTGCATGGGAAAAGACCGACAGGGTCGAAAAGCTTCTTGAAGCGGTAAAATAATCTCATTTTATACGGATATAACGGCGCGTATGAGACCATACGCGCCGTTTTGCATATCATAGTAATATCATAGATATACAAAAAGAACGTGAAATACAGTGCGATTATATACATATTTTTCTTGACATTTTTTTCGGATAATGGTATAATAGATATTGTATTTAGGTATATACTTCAATAGATGAATGTTTTACCGAATAACATAATTTTTGTGGAGGTTTTTCAAATGGCAAGAATCTATAATTTCAGTGCCGGCCCCGCAGTTCTTCCCGAAGAAGTGCTCAGGGAATGCGCCGAAGAAATGCTGGACTATAAGGGAAGCGGTATGTCCGTAATGGAAATGTCGCATCGCTCAAAGGTATATGACCAGATCATCAAGGACGCAGAAAAAGATCTCAGAGAGCTTATGAATATCCCCGACAACTACAAGGTGATATTCAGACAGGGCGGCGCTAACCTTCAGTTTGCCGAGGTTCCCATGAACCTTATGAAAAACGGCAAGGCGGCTTATATAATCACAGGTCAGTGGGCAAAGAAGGCAGCTGCCGAAGCTGAAAAGTATGGCGAAGTGATAAAGGTCGCTTCCTCCGCTGATAAGACATTCTCATATATCCCCGACTGTTCCGATCTCGATATCCCCGAGGATGCAGACTATGTATATATCTGCGAAAACAATACTATATACGGCACAAAGTTCCATACTCTCCCCAACACAAAGGGTCATGAGCTCGTTGCCGATGTAAGCTCATGCTTCCTTTCCGAGCCCGTTGACGTTACAAAGTACGGCGTCATCTACGGCGGCGTTCAGAAGAACGTTGGTCCCGCCGGCGTACAGATCGTTATCGTTCGCGAGGATCTCATCGCAGACGGTCCTGCATTCAAGCAGACCCCGACAATGATGAACTGGAAGATCCAGGCTGAGAACGACTCCCTCTACAATACTCCTCCGACATACGGCATATATGTATGCGGCAAGGTATTCAAGTGGATAAAGAAGATGGGCGGCCTTGAGGGAATGAAGGCTCACAACGAGAAGAAGGCAAAGATCCTCTACGATTTCCTCGATCAGTCCAAGCTCTTCAAGGGAACAGTCGTTCCCGCAGACCGTTCGCTCATGAACGTTCCCTTCGTGACAGGCAACGAGGAGCTCGATGCCAAGTTCGTAAAGGAAGCCAAGGCAGCAGGCCTTGAAAACCTCAAGGGACACAGAACAGTCGGCGGCATGAGAGCTTCCATCTACAACGCTATGCCTATCGAGGGCGTTGAAAAACTCGTTGCTTTCATGGCAGAATTTGAAAAGAACAACGGCTGATCCGGTAAAATATAGTCAACGGCATGGAATATTCAGTTTCCAATGCCGTTGACTGTAAATACAATTACCCGAAAAGGAGAAATATCCAATGGCTTACAATATTCAGACTCTCAATAAGATATCGCCGCTCGGACTTGAGCTTTTCAGCGATAACTACAGCATATCCGACAATGCGGAGAACCCCGATGCGATACTTGTCCGCTCCGCAGCAATGCATGATATGACTTTCGGCGACAAGCTCCTTGCAATAGGCAGAGCAGGCGCCGGCACGAACAATATCCCCGTTGACAAGTGCGCTGAGCAGGGCATCGTGGTATTCAATACACCCGGCGCCAATGCAAATGCAGTTAAGGAGCTCGCTATCACAGCCCTTCTCCTCTCCTCCCGCAAGATCCCCGATGCCATGATCTGGGCAAACGGTCTGAAGGGCAAGGGCGATGAGGTAGGAAAACTCGTCGAAAAAGGCAAGAGCCAGTTCGTAGGCCCCGAGATCACAGGAAAGACCCTCGGCGTTATCGGACTCGGTGCTATCGGTATACTCGTTGCAAATGCAGCAGAGGCTCTCGGAATGAAGGTCATCGGCTACGATCCCTACCTTTCCACAGACAACGCTCTCAAGATCGATCCTACGGTAAAGAGAGTCACAGATATCAAGAACCTTTTTGCATCTGCTGATTATATCACTGTTCATGTTCCGTTCAGCCCCGCAACAAAGGGCACTATCAATGCCGAAGCACTCGCACAGTGCAAGGACGGCGTAAGGATAATCAATCTCGCAAGAGGCGAGCTCGTTGACAACGCAGCTATCATCTCCGCTCTCGAAAGCGGCAAGGCATCCGCCTATGTTACCGACTTCCCGAACGATGAGATACTCGGCGTGAAGGGCGTTGTAGCTCTCCCCCACCTCGGAGCTTCCACTCCCGAGGCAGAGGACAACTGCGCAGTTATGGCTGCAAAGGAGATCATTGATTATCTCGAAAACGGCAACATCAAGAACAGCGTCAACTTCCCCAACGTAAAGATAGATGCAACAGGAACAAAGGTATGCATCCTTCACAAGAACGTTCCCTCGCTCATCGCAAAGGTGACAGAGGTATTCGGCTCCGAAGGACTCAATATCGAGAATATGGTGAACGCATCCAAGAAGGATTATTCCGCAACGCTTCTCGATGTGAGCGGCGATGTCACAGACTCTATCGTAAGCAAGCTCTGTGCAGTTGATGCCGTTATCAGAGTAAGAGTAATCAAGTAAAATATAGCCAATAACATTAGTTTTTCGACACAGACCGCACGGCGGCGCTCTGCCGCTGTGCGGCAAAATAAAAAAGAGGTGTATCCGTTATGGCAGTACCGTCATTCGATCAGGGAGATATCGACCGCAACAGATCTCTGAGTATACTGATAGCCGTTATCCCCGTGCTTTTCTTCCTGCCGCTGGTGGATGAGAGCAATAAGAATTCGCCGTTTCTCAGATTTTCGGCAAATGAAGGGCTCCTTCTCATACTCACCTGTTTTGCATCAGGTATAGGAGGCTCGATAGTCGGCATAATACCGATACTCGGATGGATAATGGCAGCGCTGCTCGGGATAGGCACCTCTGTACTGTATGTCATTGGTATAATCAACGCTGTACAAGGCAACGGAAAGGGATATCCTTTTCTCAATGAGATCTCCATTATAAGCTGATATAATGCCGTAAAGCGGCATTGTCCGCTGTATTTGAAAGCAGGTGTTGCTATGAGTTTTTATCATGAAGACGATATCCAGGAAAATCAGACCCTTGCAATGCTTATGGTAGTTCTTCCCCCTCTGTTCTTTCTTCCTCTTGTGATCCCGAAGCTGAAGGAATCGGGATTTCTGAAATTCGTAGCAGGTCAGACGCTTGTCTGGTGTATCGCTGCGCTCGGTGCAGTCGCACTTCTGAGGCTTCATTTCTATATCACGACCCTTATAGGCGGGGCTGTTATGCTTTTTGTCATAATATCCTACATCATCGGTATAGTACACATCATGACCGGAAAAGACAAGGTATATCCGCTGCTCGACAACTTTGTGCTTTTCAAATAAGAAACGATATGCGGCGCGCATTTACGGGAGCGCCGCATTTTTCGGTATATATAACGATATACAGAACGGAGAATATACGAACATGGACGATATAAACACGCTCAAATACAAGGTCGGCGGACTGCTGTACATACCCGCGTTCAAGGACGGGATCGCCGACAAGATACTGAAAAGGAAATACAGAAATCTCACCTCGGTCTGCTTCTGCCTTGAGGATTCGATAATGGATGATGCTGTGGAAAGCGCGGAAAAGCAGCTCATTTCCACTCTTTCCGAAATAAAGACAAGAGCCTCCGATCTGAGATCGCTCCCGCTCATATTCATCAGAACGCGCAGCGGTGCGCATTTCAAAGCTTTTTCCGAAAAGCTCGGAGATGTTTCTGATATCGTCACGGGATTTGTTTTCCCTAAATTCAACAATATAAACGGCAAGGAATATTTCGGTATACTGAGCGATCTCAACCGCTCGGCGAACAAGAAGTTCTACGGTATGCCGATACTCGAAAGCATCGCCGTTGCCGACAAACGAATGAGGAGCCGCAATCTCTGCGAGATCGCGGATATCATCGGGCAGAACAAGGATCTCACGCTGAATGTCCGCGTCGGAGGGAACGATTTCTGCCGCCTTTACGGACTGCGCCGCAACTGCCGGCAGACTATATACGATATCTGCGTTGTGAGGGATATCCTGACCGATATACTCAATATGTTCTGCGCCGATTATGTCGTATCGGGACCTGTATGGGAATATTTCGGCACGGATATCAGCGACCCATGGGCAAAGGGACTTATCCGTGAGCTGGAACTCGACCGTCTCAACGGCTTTATCGGCAAGACCGCGATACATCCCTGCCAGCTCCCGCTGATATTCAACAGCCTGAAGGTCTCCTCGGAGGATTACAACGACGCTATCTCCGTTCTCGACTGGAGATCCGACAGGGCGGGCGTGATAAAGGGCGGAAGCATCAAAGCCCCGAGAATGAATGAAGTAAAATGCCACACCGACTGGGCGGCAAGGATAAAAATACTTGGAGAGATATATGGTGTCAGATAAAAGACCATTAAAGGTATGGTTTTCAAGGTGGTTCAGCAGCGCATACTATATCTGCGGGCTGATAAAGCAGAACGAAAATTTCGATATCACGCTGATAGGCTCTTCCCCGGACAGATACAGCATATTCGGCAAGAGCTGCGATATCTATTTCACAGAGCCGAGGGGCATGAACTATAAGCAGTATCTTTACTACTGCGTGGATTTCTGCAAAAAGAACAGTATCGATATCTTCGTTCCGAAGCACGATCTCGCGTATATCACAAAGAACAGACGGCTTTTTGAGAAAAACGGTACAAAACTTCTCGTTCAGCACACCGATTCCGATATCTCCGCTGCCGACAGCAAATCACGCACCTACAAGCTGATAGGCAGTGCATTCCCGCAGCTCATACCGGAATACTACCTGTGCAGAAAACCTGGCGACCTCAGAAAATACTACGATATCATACGCAGAAAGCACAAAAGGGTATGCTATAAGCTCGACCGCGATGAGGGCGCTCTCAGCTACCGCCTGATAGACAACGGTATGTACAGCTCCCGCAATATCCTCAAGCCCCCGGAGAACCGCATCACTCTGTATAATGCCGAGCAGAATCTCAGACACTACAGTTTCAAGGTGCCTTATATCATAATGCCGTTTCTCGACGGCTATGAGCTGAGCGTGGACTGCTTCAACAACGGACGC
Organism: Oscillospiraceae bacterium; assembly: GCA_024697725.1. Lineage (GTDB taxonomy): Bacteria > Bacillota > Clostridia > Oscillospirales > Ruminococcaceae > RGIG4694. The sequence continues at coordinate 7,424 of JAILFE010000401.1, read as the reverse complement.
GATACCGTGATGATACCGCGCTACAAATCCGAGAGCAGATACGAAAAGATATACTACGATGATAAAATGCTCGCCATATGCCGCAGGATAGACAAGCTCCTCGGATATGATATGCCTTACAACATACAGTTCCGCTTCGGCGGAGGAAGACCGTATCTCCTGGAGATAAATCCGAGGATGTCCGGCGGTATGCAAATAGGCTGTATTGCCACGGGCTATAATTTCCCGTCCGAGGCGATAAACAAGCTCATGGGAGTCCCCTGCACGGAATATATCCCCGACAGAATGACACGCATCATGTCCTATACGGAATCACCTCTTATCGTATCCGAAAGGGCAGAAGGATCCGGACACTATGATAACGCCGAATGGAGCCTGATAACAGACCCGGGCTCCGGCATCTGAAAACTATCATTTTTGAACGGAGAGAACGTATCATGAACAAACACTGTATCGCAAGAATAATATCCTGCCTTCTGGCGGCTGTGATGACAGCGGCATATATTATACCGCCAACCGTCTCGGCAGAAACAGTCTCTTCTGAGACTTATGAAAAAGCATATGTGACAGCATCATCCTCGCAGGCGCCGAGCCCCGAGAATCTCGACAAGATCGATAAAATGATACGCAACGCCCTTGACAGACACACCGAGAAGATAGCTCTTACACCGCATATCAAGTTCTCATATATCCAGAGGATATTCGACAAGATCGTCTCCGATCCTGATTACGGCTTCTATGTAAAGGGAATGACACAGTACGAATCGGATCAGAATGGCAATGTATATTATATATACGTTTCCTATTATTTCGGCAAGAAAGATGCCAAAAAAGCCACAGACGCCGGAAAGAAGGCTGTAAAGAGCATCGCCAGCGGGATAAACAAAAACTGGACAGACTTCCAGAAATGCGCATACGTACATGATGCTATCATACTTCTTTCAAGATATGACGAAAGTGCGCCGCACTGCTCTTCCGCCTACGGTCCGCTGGTGGATCACGCGGGAGTATGCGAGGGCTATTCCGAGGCATACAGGATGATACTCGGACAGATCGGGATAAACTGCGAAATGGCGCTTAATATCCCCGGCACACATGAATGGAACATCGTTGAGCTTGACGGAAAATGGTATCATGTGGATGTCACACAGGACGACCCGATCGGAGGGCTCAACGGGAACGCTCTCCACACCTATTTCCTGAAAAGCGATTCGGCGATCAAAGACAGCGGCGACCACAGCGAATGGGACGCGCCCCACAAGGCGACCTCCAAAAAATACGACAAGATATCATGGGCAGATTCCTACACACCCTTTTCGATATACCAAAGCTCGGTGATATATACTACCACAGACGGCAAGCTCATATCCTTTGATACAAAAACAAGCAAGATAAAGACCCTTATGGTCAACGATACCCAGTGGTTCAAATCTCCGACCGAGGTATATAATATCAAATTCTGGGGAACTGCCGTAAAGGGCAGTACGCTGTATTACAACGACCAGTATTCCGTATGGTCATATGACCTGAAGACCGGTAAGAAACGCAAGATCGCCGATGTGGCAAAGAAAAACGGCGGGCTCACCGCTCTGACGATCAAAAACGGCAATATCTACGGTTATTATTTCGACGATAAGGAAGGCACAGCTCCGAAACTGATAAAAAAGCTTTCCTGATATGACTGACAGGAGAGGATGATCGGTATAAAAAGAATAATCATAAACCTCATATGCGTATTATTATCGCTCTGCATCATGACACCGCTTTTTTCCGTATCCGCCTCTGCGATGGGCACGGCGGACAGCTTCAACAAGCAGGCGGCGGATGAACTCAGGGCGGGACTTGACGAATGTCTTGACGAGATCACGTTCAGCAAAGCTATAAGCGACAGCGATCTGTTCTCGGTATATCAGAGAGTATTCGACGAAGCACCCTACTGCTACTACGTTTATAATATATCCGACATCGTCACTGACAGCAGCGGAAGGATAAAAAAAATCTCAGTAAAATATCTGTTTGATGATGCGGACAGCTGCAAAAAAGCCGTGGAGGAATGCGAGGATGAGGTGAACACGATCATCTCCGGCATCGACAGCACATGGACGGATTTTCAGAAATGCGCATATCTTCATGATTATCTCGTGCTGAGCTGCAAATACGATTATCAGGAGGGCAGAAGATGCCGTTCGGTATACGGCGCACTGATAGAAAAGAATATAGTATGCGTCGGATATGCGAGAGCATACAGGCTACTGCTTTCAAGGGTCGGCGTAACAGCGGAAAATGTCACGAGCAATGCCATGAACCATATGTGGAACATCGTGAATGTGGACGGGAACTGGTATCATGTCGATATCACCTATGATGACGGATATACCATATTTTCTTCGGACGGCGCGACGGGACACAAATATTTTCTCAAAAGCGACATCGGACTGAAGGATCACAGCAAGGACTGGACACTGTCGGATGTAACTATCGATGAGGGCAGCTCTGTCTTCTATTATCCGGATGCGCCGAGAGCATTATCCAAAAAATACGACAAGGAGCTGTGGAGCAATTCCGACCGCGTTTTCGCCTATGCGGACAACTGCATACTTTTCTCCACAAAGTTCGGCGATATCTGCTGCTATGACGCTCTGAACGACACTACCTCGCTCATGGGCGCTATATCGAGAAAAGGACGCTTTTATTCCATGCTCAACAGCGAAAAGAATATCGGCCGCAGCGGGAGCTGCTTCATCCTCTGTGCATCGGCAAACGGCGATGTATTGTGTTACAGCTCTCATTACAGCATAAAGGCATATTCCGTGAAAACAGGTATGTGCCGTACACTCGCAAGACTGCCGGAGGACAGCTCCTCTAAGGAGTTCATACGCGCAGTCTGCAAAAACAAGGTGCTGCGCAGAGTATATCTCGGTTCTGCAATATAATAAGTAAACGACAATGAAATTGCTGCATTCAGTCTGCACAAAGCTCATATATGCAAAGCTTTGCTTGACTGAATGTGCAATTTCTGATGTCGTTGTCTATAATTTATCAGGAGGTCAGCTTTGGAATACAGGGAAAATGATCTGATAAGGATCGCAAGAAGACACAACAACACCAAAAGAAATTATCTCATAGTTGACCCTCTGCAGGGCAAGCACATCCCGGTCAGCCCGACAGCGGCTCTTGATGCGATGAGCGCTCTCGGAAAAAGAGTCAGTACAAGATATCCCGATGCGGGTCTTGTGATAGGCTTTGCCGAAACAGCGACCGCCGTTTCCGCCGCGATCGCTGCGGAATATCCCGGCTGCCGCTTTGTCACGACTACCAGAGAACCGCGCTATATCACAGATGATGCGATTTATTTCAGCGAGGAGCACAGCCACGCCGTAACACAGGTGCTCAACCTCAACAAACAGGATCTGGAAGGGATAGATCTCAGCCGGATAATACTTGCGGACGATGAGATATCCACAGGCAAGACCATGATAAATATGGTGGACAGGCTGCGGGAAAAATTCCCCGAGCTCGAAAATACCGAGTTTATCGCTGCCTCCTTCATCAACAGGACGAGCTATGACGATCTGCGTGCACTCTTTGAAAAGAATATCAGATGTGAGGCTCTTGTGTTCCCGCGCGGAAGAGACTTTATCTCCGAAGCTGACAGATACGAGGTCACAGCTCCCTCACAGGGGATACTCTCCAATCAGAGCTATGCAGACACGGCGCTCGATCCGGATGTGACGATCCCCGCAAAATGCACGGATATGGATCTTTATCTCAGCTCCTGCCGGAAACTCGCGGAGGAATTTATCGAAAAGCTCAGCTACAAGCTGCATACACAGAAGAAGATACTGATACTCGGCACAGAGGAATTCATGTATCCCGCACTCTGCACCGGGCGCGAGATAGAACGGAGATTTCCGGGACATGAGATAAAATTCCATGCCAACACGCGCAGCCCGATATGTATATCCTCCGCTGCGGGATATCCGATAAAGAACGGCTTTGCCGCAGAGAGCTTCTACGAAAAGGAGCGCACCGCTTACATATACAACGCCAGATTCTATGACGGGATATATGTTATGACCGATGCAAGGGACAATACCGACAGCGCAATGAGATATATCTGCGGGGCATTCAGCAAATACGGCTGCACGAGCTACAGCCTGATACACTGCCATGCGGCAGAAGACATACAGTAAAGGAAGCATAGATGATGAGAAGCTCATACAAAGACGAGGATGTCATCCTCCTGCTAAAGGACATAACGGGACTGGTCGAACCGCTCGAAAACGAAGAGCGCGAAAAGATGATACAGAGCGGCGTACACTACTGCGAGATGCTGCCGAAGGAAAATCTGCCCTCCGGGGAATATATGCAGACCTTCTATGACGCTCTGCGCAACTTCTCCGATGTGACAGCGGACGCCACGGCATCGGTCGCCGAAAAGATAATCCGCAGCAAGGGCGAAAATACCGTTCTTGTATCTCTTGCAAGAGCGGGAACGCCTGTCGGCATACTTATCAAGAAATATATCAGATTCCGCTTCGGGATAGACGTCCCCCACTATTCGATATCCATAATACGCGGACGCGGCATCGACAACAACGCAATGAAATACATACTGAAGCGCCACGCTGCATCCGATATACAGTTCGTTGACGGCTGGACGGGCAAGGGCGCCATTCAGCGCGAGCTTACCGCCGCAATGAAGGATTATCCCGGTGTTGACCCGCAGCTCGCCGTGCTTTCCGACTGCCCCTGCATCGCAGGTGTCAGCGGAACATACGATGATATACTTATAGCAAGCTCCTGTCTCAATTCCACGGTATCGGGACTTATCAGCAGGACATTCCTGCGCTCCGATATCATCGGTAAGGACGATTTCCACGGCGCAAAGTTCTACGAGGAATTCAGAGATCACGATGTGACTTATAAATTCATCGACACTATCGCAAGCCGCTTCCCGGATGCGAAGATAGACCGCTGCGAAAAGCCGGTCGGCAGGAGCGGGATAAGCGAAGTAAGGAATATCGCCGACAAATGCGGGATATCCGACATAAACCTCGTAAAGCCCGGCATAGGCGAGGCTACAAGGGTGCTGCTGCGGCGCGTGCCATGGAAGATACTCGTGAACAGCCTTGACGACAGCAAGAACCTCGGCCATATCTATGAGCTTGCAAACGAGAAGCATATCCCGATAGAGAAATACAGCCTGGTAAACTACCGCGCCTGCGGTCTTATCAAGAGCCTTGCGGACAGCTGATCATGAAGAAGATACTATTTGCCTGCGATCTCGACAATACGCTCATCCATTCCGCCGCAAAAAGGCTCTCCGAGGACGAACCCTGCGCAGAGCTGCTCGACGGGAAGGAACAGAGCTTCATCACCGCGCATACGCTCACACTGCTTTCGGAGCTTTCGCGCTGCGGTAATATATTCTTTGCTCCGGTCACCACGCGCTCATATCAGCAGTACAAGCGCATCGACCTGCACGGGACTATCCCGCGCTACGCTATCGCTGCCAACGGCGCAGAGCTTATGACCAACGGCGGCATTCCGGAACCGTTCCTGACCCCTTCCGACTGCGAGACAAAGGAGATACTCCGCCTTGCCGCTCTCTGCGAAAAGGACGAGAATTTCTCCAAGGTCAGGTTCACCGACGAAGCTTTCCTTTTCTGCCACTGCCTTGAAGAGAGCTACGCGCTTTCTGCCAAGGAAAAATATCCGACCTTTCTCAAAGCGCAGAAGACAGGGCGCAAGCTCTACTTTTTCCCGCAGAAGCTCACAAAGGGCAGCGCCGTGAAAAAGCTCGCCGGAAAGATAGGTGCGGATATGATAATCGCGGCAGGAGACAGCGAGATCGATGTCTCCATGCTAAATGCAGCAGATATAGCCTTTATCCCCGACAGCACTCTCGCAGACAGGATAACCTCCGAGCTTAGGATATGCAACGAGCCTTCGTTTTCGGAATTTATACTGAAGGAACTGCTGCGATTCAACAGCTTTCAACAGGATCATGAGGAAAAAGCACAATGAGTACAGAAAAATATGATATCGTGATAATAGGCGCGGGGCCTGCGGGGATATTCGCGGCATATGAATTCATCCGCAAAAGCTCACGGCTCAAAGTATGCATACTTGAAAAGGGACGTCCGCTTGCCAAGCGCTCCTGCCCGATAAGCGAAGGAAAAGTCCCGTCCTGCATACACTGCGGCGTATGCGGCATAATGAGCGGCTTCGGCGGCGCAGGCGGCTTTTCCGACGGAAAATACAACATCACCAACAATTTCGGCGGCGATCTGTATAACTATGTCGGCGAAAAGCAGGCGATAGAGCTGATGCAGTATGTCGATTCGATAAACGTCAGCATGGGCGGCGCGGACTGTCGGCTATACTCCACGGTCAATACCGAGATAAAGCGCGACGCTCTCCGCCATGATCTTCATCTGCTCGATGCGCGTGTCCGTCATCTCGGCACCGACACCAACAAGGTGATACTCGGCAATCTGTATGAATTCCTGAAGGACAATACCGATATCCGCTTCGAGACAGAGGTCGAAGATGTTTCAGCCGAAAATACAGATGCGGGACCGTATCACATCCATACAAAGAACTGCGAATATATATGCGATAAGCTGATAATCGCAGCGGGACGCTCGGGCTCACGCTGGTTCTCGGAGATAGCAGCCAAATTCGGCATCGAGACACGCAGCAACAAGGTAGATATCGGTGTAAGACTTGAACTGCCCGCGATAGTATTCGAGCACCTCACCCGCGACACACACGAGGTAAAGATATGCTACCGCACCAGAGCACACGGCGACGCTGTGCGCACCTTCTGCATGAACCCGAACGGTATAGTCGTAAGCGAGAATACCAACGGCATCGTCACCGTGAACGGACACAGCTACCGCGAAAAGGACAAGCTCACCGAAAATACCAATTTTGCACTGCTCGTTTCCAACACCTTCTCAGAGCCGTTCAACGACAGCAATGCCTACGGCGAGAGCGTCGCAAGGCTCTCGAATATGCTTTCGGGAGGGATACTCGTGCAGCGCTACGGCGATCTTATAAAGGGACGCCGCACCACCGCGCACAGGCTCTCACAGAGCTTCGTCAAGCCCACGCTCGATGCTGCTCCCGGCGACCTTTCGCTCGTTATCCCCAAGCGGCAGCTCGATGATATCATCGAAATGATCGAGGCGCTGGAAAATATCGCTCCCGGAACTGCGAACACCGATACTCTTCTCTACGGTGTAGAGGTGAAATTCTACAACTCCACGGTCAAGGTGGACAATAATTTCGAGACAAAATGCAAGGGTATGTATGTCATCGGCGACTGCGGCGGAACGAGCCACAGCCTGTCGGTCGCTGCCAGTGAAGGCGTATACTGCGCAAGAGTGATAGAAAACCTTACGGCTTCGGTATGA
>JAILFE010000366.1 GCA_024697725.1 Oscillospiraceae bacterium | reverse complement strand
TATTAAACAAAACGGTCGATAAACTTTGTATAAAAACACTTTGTAAATTTTATGTTAAAACCAGCGCAAAACAACGAAATTTAAGGTAAAGTAAAGAAGTTTTAGGTAAAACAAGGTAAAAATACGCGAAAACATTGGTATTTACAAAACTAAAAAAATGAATTATGATACAGACATGGCAGTATATACAAAGCTGTATCGACATATCCTATATGGCAGAACAGAACCTTGAAAATTTAATAGACTATCCTGTGCGTTATATGATGTTGAAAAAGGAGGAATGAATATGAACAACATAATTGAACTGCCGATGATGATGTCGGCGAAGGATTTACAGACAATGGGTTTTGGCAGAGGTATGGCATATCGTCTGCTTCGCGGGGATATCGTACCCGTGGTGACGATAGGAAAGCGAAAGTTTATCAGACAGAACACTCTGCTTGATTGGCTCGATGAAAAGGAGAAGTCATCGGAAAAGAAAGCGGAGATATCTGCCGATGCAATCTTACCAGACGGGGGTGAGTTGTATAATAACGACGGAACGTGAAACGCTGCTCTTTTCCGAGACTGATCTTATTCGTATGGGGCTGAACCGCCACGATGCAAAATATCTTCTCAGAGACTATGGAACAGAAGCATACCGGCTCGGTACAAGGCGCAATTTTATCACGAAGAAAACTCTCGAAGAGTGCCTCGTAATTTTTCATAGGCAGCTTATTGAGTACGGCGGGAAATGGAAAATTGTCCGCATCAAAGAGTGAGTAAAACTGCAAAATGCAGCAGCCCGATTTAACACATTCGTAACATTTTTTTGAAAGGGGGATTTTGTGAAAATCAAAGAATTTTGTCAAATCTACGGACTCTCCAGATCGGCAGTATATGAGCGGATCAAGAACAACGAGAACGGCGCTTTGGAAGGTCATATCATATGTAGCAAAGATGCTGCTATTGAACTTGATGAAGTAGCGATAGAATTTCTACGACCCAAAGCGGATCGTTGCAACAAAAATAATACTGCTGCTCTAAACGATATGAGCGAGAACATCAAAGATATCTCCGACTTCGTTCATAAGCACAAAGAAGATACCGATAAAAGCATCTCGGAGAGATGCGCTCAATTAGAGGGCATACAGACCCGCACGGAGGGCATAAACGAAAACAGGCTGTTATTCATCGAGGAGTGGCTCAGAAACATCGAGAACTCCCTTTGCGTGCTTATATGCAGGGTCTATGATATCCCCGAACTGCACTCGGATAGAAGTAGCATATCCGATGAAAATGCTACACACTAAAATAGGCAGTCCGGAACAAACGAGGTGTGATGCTATGCGGCTCCGCAGGCATTCCGGTCGGCGGAAAAAGTTCAAAAAAGGCGTTTTCTCAGCCAGCGTAGAAAAATGACGCATTTTTCGGAAACCTGTCCGTCCGGACAGGTTTCATCAGGGGAACAAAATCCCCCTATGACCCCCATTGTAGCATATAAAATATTCAGGACTTGAATGATGAAAGGAAGATGATTTATGAAACGAAATATAAGGAAAAGTGTGCAGTTCTTTGAGAGTGAATGGAAAGCTGTTCAGCAAAAGGCGCAGCAGTGCGGAATGAAGCCTACCGCTTACCTTCGGCACATTGCAATCAACGGTACAATCAATGTTTATGATGCTGCGGAATTCAGCAGGATAAGGCAGCATATTTCATGTCTGGCGAGCAATATCAATCAAATTGCAAAGGTCGCTAACAGCACCGGGAGTGTCTATGAAAATGACATCAGCATTATGCAGGAGACTTGTCGTGTTATCAGCGCTTGCATGGAGAATCTCAGCAAAGCTATCCGAACCCCAAAGGCGGTGATATAGACTTGGCGATAATCAAATGCAGCTCTGTACACAGCACTCCGATGGCGTGTCTCAAATACATTCTGAACCCGAAAAAGAATCGGAACGGCGAACTCGTAAAAGGCTGGAATTGTCCAAACGACGCAGACGGAATTTACAATTTGTTCAAAGATATTTTCGAGTATTATTCTCACGAAAGATTCGATATTTCCGAAGTCGAGAGCGAGGGCGATATGTCGCGTAAGAACCGCATAAGGATACATCACTATATCCAGTCTTTTGCGCCGGGTGAGGTAACGCCCGAACAGGCAAACGAGATAGGTCTTTCATGGGCGAGACAGGCGTTCGGACTTCATTCCATATATGTTGTCAGCACCCACGTTGATACTGATAGTATTCATAATCACATCGCCTTATGTCCATATGATGAGAACGGAAAAATATGGTACCAGAATAAGTCGAGCCTGAAAAAGTGTCGGGAGCTTTCCGACCGTATTTGTCGGAGCAATGGATTGAGTGTTATTGAAAATCCGAAGAAGCGCAGCACCCTCTCTCATGCGGAATACATTGCAAGAAAACGCGGCATTTCTTGGAAAGCAAAGATGTGTTCCGTTATCGACAAGGCTGTGTGTGATGTATCGGTCAATAATCTCGATGATTTCTTGGAGTATATGCAGCGTGAGGGGTACACGATCACGCAGAAGAAATATATCACGATAAAGGCCCCGAATACAAAACACGGGATACGTTCCTATCGTCTCGGTGACGGATATTCACTTGAAGCAATAATGCTCCGTATCGAGCAGAAAGACAGGGTGCTTACGCTTTCCGATATCGAGAAATATACCGGCATTGCATTCGAGTGTGCGGTCTGTCTGCGTCAGCTCCAGAAAATAATATATCGGCAGGCAATGGGCGAAAAAGCTACCGTAAATGCGGATTATGCAGAGCTTATCCGTTCGGCGGAACTGCTGAAATATATTACGGATA
>JAILFE010000309.1 GCA_024697725.1 Oscillospiraceae bacterium | reverse complement strand
CGCTTCTACGGCGAACAGCCCGGACTTGCGCATTACCGCCTTGCACTCGACCGCATAAGGCACAGACGCGCCCACACCTGCTCTCCCGAGGAGGAGCGCATAGCAGCTATGGCGGGCGAGATGATGAATTCTCCCGAAACGATATATACCATGCTCAGCGATGCCGATCTTAAATTCCCCGATGCTGTCGATAAGGACGGCACTGCTCATCAGCTCACGCACGGGAGCTATATCCCGATGCTCCAGAGCGAGGACAGGGTGCTCCGCAAGTCGGCGTTTGAACAGCTCTATCACACCTATAAGAGCTATGAGAACACCTATTCCGCAGTTATGGCGGCACATCTGAAAACACTTGCGTTCAATGCAAAGGTGCATAAGTACGATAATACCCTCGAAGCAGCGCTCGACAGCACAGAGGTGCCCGAGAGCGTATACCGCGGACTGATAAAGGCAGTACACGCAAATATGGACAAGATGTATAAATACGTCCGTCTGCGCAAAAAGCTGCTCGGTGTTGACGAGCTCCATTACTACGATCTTTATGCGCCTATGATAAATAACGTCAAGGATGTCATCCCCTACGAGGAAGCGGTAAAGACGGTGCTTGAAGCGGTAAAGCCTCTCGGAGAGGAATACTGTTCGGTGATGAAGAGCGGCTTCGAGAGCGGCTGGGTCGATGTCTACGAGAACGAGAACAAGACCAGCGGCGCTTATTCGAGCGGCGCTGTACCGCATCCGTTCGTGCTGCTCAACCATACCGACGATCTCCAGTCGGAATTCACTGTTGCGCACGAGATGGGGCATTCGCTGCATTCCTACTATTCGCACAAGTGTCAGCCCGTGACATATGCGGACTATAAGATATTCGTCGCCGAGGTCGCATCGACCTTCAACGAATCACTGCTCATGCAGCACCTGCTGAAGAACACGACGGACAAGAAGCGCCGTGCGGCTCTCATAAACTATTTCCTTGAACAGTTCCGCACGACTATATACCGTCAGACCATGTTCGCGGAATTCGAGCTGAAGATAAACGAACTCGCGGCGAGCGGCGAAGCGGTGACCTCCGAGGCACTGTGCAGGATATACGGCGAGCTGAACGATCTTTATTTCGGCACCGATATCGTCCACGACGAGGAGATAAACTACGAATGGGAGCGCATACCCCATTTCTATTACAATTACTATGTATACCAGTATGCGACCGGCTATTCTGCGGCGATAGCTCTTTCGGAGCGCGTTCTGAACGGCGGCGAGAAGGAAGCACAGGATTATCTCGGATTCCTCAAGGGCGGCTGCTCGAAGACTCCTATCGAGCTGCTCAAGGGCGCGGGAGTAGATATGACCGACGAAAAGGTCGTTAATGACGCACTCGCGCTGTTTGACAGGCTGCTTGACGAAATGGAGCAGCTCGCAGACGAGCTGTGATCGCAGTATATCTCACTGTCGGATAACAAAACGCCCCGACCGGATCGGGGCGCACAAAACAAGTCTTATACAGGCTGCGTAAAATAATGCGCAGTCTGTTTTTTTATATCCCTTTATTTCTCGTATCCCTCATAATAATAAGACTGCTCGATACCTTTGAAGATCATTTCGCGGTCATTGACCCGATCTGTCAGATTGGGCTGAATGAGAAAACGCAGTTCCAGATCGTTTATCGGGCTGCGTTCCATTGCCTGCAGATACAGCTCCTTGTCAATATTCGCCCATTCCACTACTTTCCCGAGTCTCTTCTTCAATATCATATCGAGCCAGATACGTGTGCTTCTGCCGTTCCCTTCCATAAAGGGATGTGCCACGTTCATCTCCACATACTTTGCGATGATCTCCTCAAACGTGGTTTCCGGCATCTTTTCGACCGCAGTCAGTACTTCTGCAAGATACATACTGTTGGCAAAGCGGAATCCGCCCTTAGAAATGTTTTTTGTGCGGATCTCACCCGCAAAATCGTATAATCCATCGAACAAAGCCTTGTGTATCGCCTGTAAGCCATTTACCGTACCGACTTCTATGCGGTCGATCACGCCTGTTTCAAAAAGCTGTTTGGCGTTTTCAAGACTTCTGGAATCTATTTCGTTTTGTGTCATATTGCACTCCCATCTCCGGCTTCGGAACGATCACAGCAGAATTATCAGATAAGCGTATTTTGTGTACATTACTTAATGTCTGCTCAAAAAGCCGAAAAGTACGTAATAGTACAACTTCGGAGTGCTTTTCGGCTTTTTGAGTTCAAGATTTTTGAGCTGATAAGCCCAAAAATCTTGAACTATTGCTGACCGTAGGTCAGCAATAAGCAGACATTAATCAGGTAGTGCGCTGCAAATCTTTGATTTGCAGCCGCTTCTGCCAATAACCGCCCGTAGGGCGGTTATTGAGCACGCACTACTTATTATGTTATACCATAAAGCGCAGGATAAGTCAATCGGCAAAACGGAATATTGATATCTGTTTTCAGCAGGACTGCTGTCCGGCAGGAGATCATGCCGCTGTATTTGTCTCTTGATGTTTTTTTGCGGAATATTGTCAAATCTATTGATTTTTCGGGGAAATATGATATAATTATCGTAAAGACGCACGGTCTGCAAACAGTCAAAGGAGAATGGAATATGAATCCTGTTTTGGAATTTATAAGCAAATACGGCAACGGGCTCATTATTGTACTGGGTCTTGTACTGCTCGGTTTTATGATATGGAATACCGGTGAGCTTTCCAAGGATAAGAGGGATATAAAGAAGCTGCTCACACGCAATAACAAGAAATACCGCATCAACAGGGAAGCGCGCAGTCTCGATGAGGAAGAGGACACCGACAATTCGGTTACTGCCGATACGGTGCGCGACAGTGAGAATATCTTCAACAAGAACTGCTCTCTTCACGGGGTGTTCGCGCAGCTCATACCTGTATTCCCGCTGTTCGGGATACTCGGTACGGTCGCGGGGCTCATCCTCAATGTGGATGCGAACGATATGTCCGCACTGAAGGATTCTCTCGGCACTGCGATGTGGACTACGTTCTATGGGCTTGTATTTGCGATCGGGCTGAAGATCGTTGATGCGATATTCCCTTCAAGGATAATAAGCGATGTTGAGGTAATGCTTAACGACAATGACAGGAAATACGAGCTTTCGGGTATATTCGGTGATGCACAGGGCAAAGAATGACCCTCGGAGGAGAGCATATCCATGAACAGAAACAGAAGAAACAGCCGCAGCGATATCATCATAGATCTGACCTCGCTGCTCGATGTCATATTTATCATACTGCTCGTGGTGCTGTGCAGTCAGCAGGCAAGCGCAAGCGAGCAGGAGGATAGTTATTCCGGCAGGCTCAAAGTGCTGGAACAGGCGGAAAAGGAAGCGGATGAGGCGAAAAAGGAAGCCGACACCGCAAGGGATGTATACAATGATGCTGCGGATACAAATACCGGGCTCGGAAAATATGTGTTTGCCGTCTCGATAGCCGTGCCTTATGATGATGCTGATGTCACAAAGCGGGAGATAAAGCTGCTGCGCGAAGGCGAGGGCGAGATAGAGACATATGAGCTCAGGGGCTACGATACCGCCGCGGCTATGGAAGAATTCACATCCGATCTTGAACGGTATATCACGAAATATGAGGATTCCCCCGTAATAATATCGCTCAACGATGATGACGAAAGGATACTCTACCGCGATGAAGCCGCAGTAAGCAGCATTCTTTTTGAACTTTCCGGCAGATACGATAATGTATACATAAAGGGAAATCTCGGTGATATATCATGATGGCGATCATAATCATGCTGCTCGGTGCTGCCGCAGCGATCTACGGGGCGTGGCAGATCATCGTGGCGATCACATCGCAGAACACCTACCGCAAGCACCTGATACGCGGCGAGCTCATGACAAAGAACACCGCCCGCGCCAGAGAGGAACGCAGGGAAGAACGGAAAAGCCTTATCATTACCGGAGCCGTGTGTCTCGGGATAGGTATGCTGGTCTTCGGATTCGGTTACTATGTAGGCTATGCCGACAGAGGGAACGGGCTGTGGATATATAAATATATCTACCCCGAGCCGGAGGCTGTTCCCGCAGTCGCCCATGAGGAATATACTGCGGACAGCGGCAGGACATACACATACTATATCATGGTCACGGGAAAGGAATACAGGTTCTGTGACGAGGAATGCGCGGATATAGACGCACTGAGGGAAAAGCTCTCGTCGATAGAGCGGGAAAATACGGTCATGCTCATTGACAGCTATGCGGTGAGTGCCGAATATCACGCTGTCGAGGAACTCCTGAAGGATATGGCAATAAAATACGAAACGGAAGAAAAATGATGAAAAAAAGGCTGTTGTTTGTCATAATGCTCCTGTCCTCGGTGCTGATACTGAGCGCATGGGGAGAAGTCGAACTGCTAGATGACGGCAAGCTCATTGATCTGGACAAGGCTATAGAATTTTCGATGCCGGGAGCGGATATCCCGCATTCGCAGTCCGATGTCCCGGATGTGCCGGATGATCCGGGCGAACCGGACAGACCGGATACGCCGCAGAACAGGGTGATAGTCATCAGTATACGCGGCACGACGATAACCTACGACGGCAGCGTATTCAAAGGGAATGTCACCTTTGAACAGCTGCTCAGACGGGATAACGGCGAAAACGTAAGGTTCGAGCTTGTCGATGATTTTGCCGAGGCTCATGTATACAAAGGCATACTGAAGATACTTAAAAAGCTCCATGAGGAGATCGGGCTTGAATATTCATGCAGATGAGCGGAAGGGATGCTATGAAAAAGAAATACAGATTCATAATGCCCGTGCTTGCGGCATTTGTGATAGTCATGCTGTGCGGAGCTTCGCTGTTCGGAGCGGAAGTCGTGATAGACACCGAAAAACAGCCGGTATATGAATATATCACCGCATCCGATCTTCTGACAAAGAGCGCGGCATCGGAAGAAGCGTACAGAAACAGATATTTCCTTGTCACGGGAGAGGTGGATTCCGTGGCGGCGGACGGCAGCAGCATAACTCTCACGGGCGGAAATGGTGTACTCAGATGTGAATGTGATATCGGAGTATACAGCAATGCGGCAGCGTGCAGGCGGGGAGATAAGGTCGCACTTTACGGCAGATACACGGTCGGGCTGTTCGACAATGAAAGGCATTTCACCGTTTACGGTATAACCGCTCCTCCCGCAAATTACGGCTCGCACGAGATGTATTATACCGGGGACGGCTCGTCATTTGACAGGACGGCTGCAAAGGAACGCACTCTCTCTGACGGTCATGTGGTATATTATATACCCGCAAAATGGCAGGAGATAGAAATTGATATACGCGAGAACAGGCTCGGTATGATCGAAGGTCGCGAATATGTGCTGAATAAGACCCCGGGCAGCAGCGATGCCGAGCCCGAGCTGCTCTTCATATGCTATTTTGACAAGAAGCTCCTGAAGGAACAGGGCGATGTCGCGCATAAAGCCAAGGATACCGAAAAGGCGATAGTAAAGAATATCGAGGGTAAGGTCACGGGCTTTTTCCCGTCAAAGACCGCATATACATACTACGGCAGCACATACAAATATTATCTCGGGAAATATTCCGACCCCGCGCAGCTCGGAAGGGGATATCATACAGAATATGTATTCTGCGAGGACGGCGACAGGGGGATAATAGTGCTTCTCTATGTCTACCGCGAGGAAAAGCATCTTTCCGATGTCATGTTCGCCGCAAGGTTTATCGAAACAAGATAATTGCTGACTATAAAAACACATCCGCCGCAGACTGTTTCTGCGGCGGATGTGCTTTTGCGCTTTATGCATATTGCATATTATAGTATACTTTCAAAACGAATAATTGAGATATTAAAATTGCATTTTGCTATTGACATATCGGAAAAGTTATGTTATAATCATTCTATTATTGATTGTGGAAATACCGAAAATGATGCGGTTTTTCTTTTTATCCTGAAAGCCTGCATTATGAAGGAGAATAATAAGGATTATTCAATACGGAGGGATCATTGTGTTTATTACCGAAGAAAAGGCATTTGAACTTACAGAGAAATACGGCAGTCCGCTGTATGTATATGATGAAAAGATACTGCGCACACGCTGCAGGGAGATGAGGGAGCTTCTCCCCGGGAGAAATCTCAGAGTGAATTTTTCGGCAAAGGCGAACAGCAGTCTTGAACTTCTGAAGATAGTCCATGAGGAGGGCATAGATGCCGACGCCATGTCTCCCGGCGAGATATACGTGGAAATGGCTGCGGGATTCGAGCCCGAGCATATATTCTACATAGGCAACAACGTTTCTGTCGAAGAGATGCGCTATGCCGCCGAGAGAGGGATAACCGTCAGCGCGGATTCGCTCTCACAGCTTGAGACCTTCGGAAAGAACTTCCCGCACTGCAAGGCTGCGGTGCGCTTCAATCCGGGTGTCGGCGCTGGACACAGCGACAAGGTGGTCACAGGCGGAAAGAAGACAAAGTTCGGCGTACAGCTCGATTTTATCCCGCAGGTGAAGGAGATCGTGAAAAAGTACGATATCGACCTTGTAGGTATAGATCAGCATATAGGTTCATTGTTCATGAACGGCGAACCGTATGTCGAGGGCGTGAAGAGCCTTCTGAAGATAGCAGAGCAGTTCCCCGGGCTGAAATTCATAGATATGGGCGGCGGATTCGGTGTTCCGTATCATGACGGCGAGGCACGGCTCGATCTGAAAAAGCTGTCAGTTATGCTCGATGAGGTCATAGCGGAGTTCCTTGAAAAGTATGACAACAAGGATATCATATTCAAGGTAGAGCCCGGAAGATATATCTCTGCGGAATGCGGTCTGCTGCTGGGCGAGGTCAATTCCGTCAAGGAGAATTACAGCCACACCTATGTCGGCACGGATATCGGCTTCAATGTGCTGATGCGCCCCGTTCTTTACGATTCCTATCATGAGGTGCGCATCCTCAAGAGAAACGGCGATGACGGCAGCCGCGAGGTGTGCACGGTGGTCGGGAACATATGCGAATCGGGAGATATACTTGCAAAGGACAGAACGCTCCCCAAAGCGTGTGAGGGCGATCTTGTCGCAGTTGAGACAGCGGGTGCATACGGCTATGCCATGAGTTCCTGCTATAACTGCCGTCTCAGACCCGCAGAGGTGCTCATTGCCGCCGACGGCACGGACAGGCTCATCCGCAGGAGAGATACATATGAGGATATCGTAAGGAATTTTGTCTGATATACGGTTCTATACCCTTCGGCAATGCAGCGCATAATGCTGTGTGCATTTGCCGGTGATAGTCATATAAAACCGCGGTCATTCCGCCGGTATGATACTGTTGCTCTATCAGTGATACGGGGCAGTAGTGTCATGCCGGCGGTAATTTTTCTGCCAAAGATAAGGTAATAAAATCGGTGCAAACAGTTCATATTGTATAATTGAAATTACGGAAAAGCTGTGGTATAATAGATAATGGTTTTTGATGGGATGATGATGCTGCAAAAGAGTATTTGCAGAGAGAGTGAGGAATAATTATATGAGAAAGACCAAGATAGTCTGTACTATAGGTCCCGCATCGGAATCGGAGGAGATGCTGCGCAGGCTCATGAAGGCGGGGATGAACGTTGCAAGGTTCAATTTTTCGCACGCCGATTACGAAAAGGACAAGGCGCGGTTCGCTCTTGTCGATAAGGTGAGGACGGAGCTTGATCTCCCCGTGGCCACTATGCTCGATACCAAGGGACCGGAGATAAGGCTCGGACGCTTTAAGGACGGGAAGCCCGTCACGCTCGAGGACGGACAGCTCTTCACGCTTACCGCGGGCGAGGATGAGGGAAATTCCGAAATGTGCCCCGTAAGCTACAAGGGACTTTCGCATGATGTCGAAAAGGGCTCGCGCATACTCATAAACGACGGAGTTATCGAAATGTGCGTCGAGAGCATAAAGGATAAGGATGTAGTGTGCCGTGTGGTACACGGAGGCGTTGTATCGGATCACAAGGGGATAAATGTCCCCGGAGTGGATCTGTCGCTGCCGTATATCAGCGAGGCGGATATGAGCGATCTTGAGTTCGGCTCGAAGCTCGGGTTCGATTTTATCGCCGCATCGTTTGTGCGCAATGCCGCCGATGTGAACTATCTCAGGAAGTTCACGCACAGTCTCGGCTGGTACAATGTCAAGATAATCGCAAAGATAGAAAACGGAGAGGGCGTTTCAAATATAGACGAGATACTTGACGCCGCTGACGGGATAATGGTCGCAAGAGGCGATATGGGCGTCGAGATACCCTTCGAGCAGATACCCGCTATCCAGAAAAAGCTGATATCCAAGGGCTATAATGCAGGCAAGCAGGTCATAACCGCAACACAGATGCTCGAATCCATGATAAACAGCCCCCGCCCGACCCGTGCCGAGATAACCGACGTCGCAAACGCGATATATGACGGCACTTCCGCGATTATGCTCTCCGGAGAGACTGCTGCGGGCAGGTTCCCCGTAGAGGCTGTGGAGACTATGGCAAGGATCGCCGAGACGACCGAAAAGGATATAGACTACGATAAAAACCTCAGAAAGCACGATTACAAGCACTGCGGCAGCGTCACCGAGGCGGTGTCTCACGCGGCGGTGACTACGGCGCTCGACCTCAGCGCGGCTGCTGTAATAACAGTCACAAAGAGCGGCAATACTGCAAAGATGATATCGAAATACCGCCCCGACTGTACGATAATAGGGCTCACGACCGATCCCGTGATATGCCGTCAGATGAATCTCTCGTGGGGCGTCCGTCCTGCGGTGATAGAAGAGATGACCTCTACCGATGATCTTATCGAAAGTGCGGTAAGGGTATCGAAAAAGCTCGATTTCATAAAGACCGGAGATACTGTGGTCATCACAGCGGGAGTTCCTCTCGGGGTATCGGGGAACACCGATCTTCTCGAGGTGCAGGTAGTAAGATAATACAAAGGAGTATGAAAATATGACCGGATACGATTTCAGAAAGTTCACGGCGCTGTTCGCAGCGATGGCAGTGACGGCATCCTTTGCCGCAGGCTGCGGGAGCGCTCCCGCAGAAACTGCTGCAGCGGAGACTGCTGCCGCGGAAACGACTGCTGCAGAAACAACAGCCGCAGAAACGACAACTGCCTCAGAAGAGCACAGCGCGGTGCAGTTCCCCGATATCGAGATAGCGGATGATGCGGTGACGTTTGCAAAGAACCTGCGCTTCGGCTGGAATCTCGGAAATACGCTCGATGCCACGGGCAAGAAGGGCATGGCGTCCGAGACTTCATGGGGACAGCCCAAGACCACGAAGGAGATCATAGACTTTGTCAAGGAAAGCGGCTTCACTTCTATAAGGATACCCGTTTCATGGGGGAACCATGTTGATGAGGACTTCAATATCGACAAGGAATGGATGGCGCGTGTCACAGAGGTCGTTGACTATGCTGTCGAGGACGGGATGTATGTCATAATCAATTCCCACCACGACTGCGAACAGGATCTGTATTATCCCACAGAGGAAAAGCTCGAAAGCTCGACAAAATATCTCGAAACGATATGGACGCAGATCGCCGAGAATTTCAAGGATTATGACGAGCGCCTCGTATTTGAGGGCATGAACGAGCCGCGCCTTAAAGATACGAGCAAGGAATGGTGGTTCAACGACAACGACCCCGAGGGCGTTGCCGCTATCGAGACTGTCACGAAGTTCAATCAGGTATTTGTTGATACCGTCAGAAAGGGCGAGGGCTACAACAAGACCCGCTATCTTATGGTGACGAGCATATGCGCATCCCCGAATTTTGCGATAAACAATGCGTTCAGTATGCCCACGGACAGCACAGAGAACAGACTGCTGCTCTCGATCCATGCGTATACTCCCTATGATTTCGCAATGAATCCCGACGGCTACAGCGTATGGGACGGCTCTCACGCGAATGATATCACATGGTTCATCGACGGGGTTGACAAGAAGTTCATCAAGAACGGCTACGGCGTTGTTATAGGGGAATTCGGTTCGATAAACAAGACCAATACCGAGGACAGAGTAAAATGGGCTGATTTCTATACCAAAACAGCCGCAGAACACGGCATCCCCTGTATTATATGGGATAACGGCGCAAAAACGGTCGGCAACGAGAGCTTCGGAATGGTCGTAAGGACAGAAAAGAGCATACTCTACCCCGAGGTGCTCGAAGCGATGCTCAATAATTACAAATACTGATACTGATAAATGTTTGCGGCGGACGAGTATATCGTCTGCCGTGAATGTTATATGCAGACAATATATCACAAGATCACGGAGGGGAGAAAAATGGCTGCACAGGCGGTAAAAACAAATGTTATGAGGATACTTGACAAAAAGAAGATAAGCTATCAGCCGCATGAATATCCTCACGGTGACGGCGCTGTTGACGGCATCGGCGTCGCACAGCTGCTCGGACAGGATCCCGCACGGGTGTTCAAGACGCTTGTTACACGCGGCGCATCTAAGGCGTATTATGTATTCGTGCTTCCCGCAGCGGCGGAGCTCGACCTGAAAAAGGCTGCAAAGGCTGTCGGCGAAAAATCGGTGGCTATGATACATGTAAGCGAGATAAATGCCGTGACGGGCTATATCCGCGGCGGATGCTCGCCGATAGGGATGAAGAAGCACTATATCACGACTTTTGCTAAGGAAGCTCTCGGATTTGATACCATAATGGTCAGCGGCGGTAAGATAGGCACACAGGTCGAGGCGGCTCCCGCCGATCTGATATCCGCATCGGACGGGCAGACGGCGGATATCACGGTAAGTGCCGGATAAACGTCAAATCTGTTGACACAGAGCGTATAATGTGTTATACTATATATCAAAATCGGACGAGCCCGATAATACGTCGGAAGGGGATGAGGATATGGCAGGATTGTATCGGTTTTCCGAGGAGGAAAGACGGATACTCGAGGAAAGCTTTGTGCCTATGGCTGTATATCAGGCAGTTGACGGCAGGACTGCCACACTGCTCGTTACCGACGGCTTCTGTGAGCTCATCGGGCTCAGCCGTGAGGAAGCTGTGCGGCTTATGGATGAAGATATGTATTTCCGTGTGCTTCCCGAGGAGACAGATGAGCTTGTGAATGCCGCTGTCTGCTTTTCAATGTCGCAGGACGATGATTCGCGGTACAATATGACCTATCATGAAAAATTCGCCGACGGCACCGTCCATGTCATGAATGCGACGGGCAGGCATAAGCGCATGAAGGACGGCACAAGACTTGCGTTCATCCGCTATGAGGATATAACCGAGTCCATGTCCGGCTTTAATGCCCAGACACAGAGCTTTTTTGACAATCTCCGCTCATTCTATGACAGCAATCCTGACGCAATGGCTATCGTTTCCACCGAGGGGAGCAGAATTCTCTATTCAAACAAGGCGTTCTGCAGCATTCTGAAGCCGGTGCGCAGCTTTGATATGGGGCTCACCTTCTGGGAATATTTCTATACCGATTACAGCCGTGACGACGGCTTTTTCAGCCGGCTCTCCAATAAGGGCGGCACGATATTCGTGGATCATACCACCGGGAAAACGCTGATAATGAACGTCCGTCCCGTAAAATGGAATCTCCTTGATTCGTATATGGTCGAGCTTGCGGAGAAAAGCTCCGCATATTTCGATGTGCTGACCGGGCTCCCGAACCATTATTACTACGAAGCGCAGTCGGGCTATGCGATACAGAAGATCTTTGAGAGCGGCAGGATACCCGTGTGCATATTCTATGATATCACGGGAATAAAGCGGTATAATTCCAAATACGGCTATGAAAAGGGCGACGAGCTTTTAAAGGAAGTCGCGGGACTTCTCGTTGAAAAATATCCTGACAGGCTCGTTATGAGGATAGACAACGACCATTTTCTTGTTATAGACAGCGATGTGCTCGAATTCGATGACCAGCCGTCCGATGCGATGATCGGCAGGGCAAGGGGGATACACCGTGAAGTTGTGCGCCGTCATCCCGATGCGCGTATAGAAGTCAAGGCGGGCATATATCTCGTAAAGGACGAGGACGAGACACCTGCTTTCATATGCGACAATGCACGCATAGCCTGTGAGAGCATAAGAAACGATTCGACAAGATCAGCCGCTGTGTTCGGGGATGATCTGAAAAAGCACTCCGAAAACAGGAAATATATCAGTGAGAATATCGACGAGGCTGTAAGGAAGGGACATATCAAGGTATATTATCAGCCTGTCATCAGACCGATATCAAACAGGCTGTGCGGCATGGAGGCGCTTGCAAGGTGGCAGAGCCCCGTGCTGGGATTCCTTTCGCCTGGCGAATTTATCCCCGTGCTGGAGGAAACAGGACAGATACATAAGCTCGATTCCTATGTGATAGGCGAGATATGCAGGAAATACCGCGAACGTGCGGATGCCGGACTGGAGGTAGTCCCCGTATCGTTCAATCTTTCAAGGCTCGATTTTTTAATGTGCGATATCTTTTCGGTGGTCGAGGACGCTGTCAGGAAATACAGCATACCGAGAGATATGGTCCATGTTGAGATAACCGAGAGCATAGTCATGTTCAGATCGAAGAAGCTGCATCTTGAAATGGAGAAATTCCACGATGCGGGCTATCAGATATGGATGGATGATTTCGGGAGCGGATACTCTTCGATAAATGTGCTGAAGGACTACGATTTTGATGAGATAAAGCTCGATATGGAATTCCTTTCCGGATTTTCGGACGGCAAGACCAAGAGTATCATAACCTCCTGCATCGAAATGGCAAAGAATATCGGCATACAGACGCTCGCGGAGGGCGTTGAAACGAAGGAGCAGTTTGAATTCCTGAAGAATATCGGCTGTGAAAAGGTGCAGGGCTATTATTTCGGCAAACCCGATGTCTATGAGAACAGTCTGAAGGTCTGCATTGACAAGGGGATCCTCCCCGAGACTGAAAGCGAGCGCGATTATTATGATACTGTAGGCAAGGTGAGCTTCGCCTCGAACAAGCCGATGATACTCTTTGAATACGATGACGGCATTTTCAGGATATGCCATATCGGCAAGATATGCAGCAATATCTTCGCAAGTCTCGGTGCGCCGCGCATCGAGGATATCGAAAATATCATGAACAACCGCGATCTGCCCACATCAAAGCAGTTTGCGGATTATGCCGAGAGGCTGACCATACCGGGCGATACCGATGAGATGGTATTCGCGTTCAACGGCGATTATCTGAAATGCGATATCACCTGTGTCGCAAATATCGACGGGCGCAGGATGTATATGAGCTCGATCTACAATATGTCGCTCGAATCGGGCAGAAAGACCGAAATGCTCGACAGTGTGCTGAGGAATATCTACCACATCTTCCCGGAGATATATGTTCATCATCTCAGAGAAAACTACACCGAGCAGATATACGGCGTGAAGAGGCGTTTTTCCGAGGGCGCGAACATCAGGGAATACGGCATTGCCGAGGCTGTCGAATCATATGCGAGAGCAGTCGTGCATCCCGACGACCGCAGATATGTAAGGCGCTATATGCATATAGATAAAATTGCCGCAAAGCTGAAAAGCGGCGGCAGCAGCGGGTGCCTTAACCTGTATATACGCTGCATGAACGAAAAGAGCGGCGAATATGAGGCTATGATGTTCACGACATTTGCGGCGATAAACAGCAGCGAGGATATGCTCATCACCATAGGAAGACGCATAGATGATACTATCCCCGGGATAACTGCGGTGAAAGGCTCCGCCGACTCCGATTCGCCGGATGCGGATGAATAATGCATAAAAAGCCGTTCCTGTCCGGGATCATCCCGGACGGGAACGGCTGATATTATTCCTTGTCCTTGCGTGTGTCGGTGCGTTTTTTGATGAGGAACACCGATATGCGCTGGAATATCTCATCGGGGAGAGTTGCCTGCAGTGCCGCGCCGAGCATGGATGTCACGGCGAGAGGAGCAAAGGCTATCACGCCTATGGCTCCGATCCCGAGCTTGTCCAGCCATTTCCCGCTGCTGACATCGACCTTCAGCTTGTCGTCGGTGAGCGTGAGCATTATGTGTGCAGCCATATCAAGACCTATCAGAGTCTTTATCGTGCTGGTGTTTCTTGCCTGTATGAAATACCCGTCGTTTGTTTCCATCCCCTCCGCTTCGAGCTTTTTGTCAACAGTGAGGAATTTTTCGATATCCCGTCCGACTTCTGCTGCGGTATAGCCCTCGGGAAGTCTGAATATGCGTGTTTCTGACATAATATGTCCTCCTTTTATTTTTTCTTGTCAAGATAGCTCCTGTTTTTCAGCTTCTGCATGAAGCCCTCCGGCGGGAGAGGCTTGTCAAAGTAATATCCCTGTGCAGTATTGCAGCAGATGCTGCTTAGATATTCCGCCTGCTCAGAAGTCTCGATGCCCTCGGATACGGTCATTATGCCGAGATCCTTTGCCATTCTGACCAGATTTGATATCACGGCTGTCACCTTGTCCTTATATGCCGAATCCGTGAGCAGACTGCGGTCAAATTTTATGATATCGACGGAAACGTCCTTGAGCATATTCAGTGAAGAAAAGCCCGTGCCAAAATCGTCTATTGATACCGTT
>JAILFE010000306.1 GCA_024697725.1 Oscillospiraceae bacterium | reverse complement strand
CGCACAGGGCGGAGCACAGATAGACGGCGTAAAGCTCACGGATATGAACGCTATTGATGACGGATGTATCGGGTCTGCGCTGAGGCTCGGCAAGGGGAGGCTTTTCAGGATAGAGCAAATGGTCTGAACGCCCGACAACAGCATCTGTTTTCTGTAACAAACGCGGTCGTAACAGAACAACTCTTATTAACTGACAACGCGATTTGCCCGCGGGGGCTCCTCGACCAGCGGGGGCTCCCCGCCGCTTGACTTGAAAGGAAAAATATGGTATTATCTTATACAGATAAATTATGTCTTTAAGGAGGACAACCGTTTTGGATTTCAATGAAGTGATCTCAAAGGAACTGAATATAAGCCGCGAAAGGATAGACGGAGCCGTTGCTCTGCTCGATGAGGGCAAGACGATACCCTTTATCGCCCGCTACCGCAAGGAGGCGACAGGCTCGCTCGATGACGTGCAGCTGCGCAGCATCGACACAAGACTGCAATATCTCCGCAAGCTCGAGGAGCGCAAGGGCGAGATAAGAAAATCTATCGAGGAACAGGGCAAAATGACCGAGGAACTCGGCGCAAAGCTCGATGCGGCGCTGACTCTCGTGGAGGCGGAGGATATCTATCTCCCGTACCGCCCCAAGAGAAAGACACGTGCTTCCCAGGCTATAGCGTTCGGGCTCGAACCGCTTGCACGCATCATCGAAAAGCAGGACCGGTCGGTCGATCCCGAAAAGGAAGCACAGGCGTTCCTGAATGACGATGTCGCGGATACAGCCGCAGCTTTGCAGGGAGCGAAGGATATACTCGCCGAGGAAATGGCTAACAATGCCGATATCCGCAAGAGGATGCGCAATCTCATGCAATTGAACGGCGTGATAGTATCCTCTGCCGCCGATAAGGATGCGGTCACACCCTATCAGAACTATTATGAATATTCCGAGCCTGTCGCAAAGGCGGCAGGACACCGTATACTTGCTCTCAACCGCGGCGAGCGCGAGGGAGCGCTCAAGGTGGGCATAACTCTTGACGACCGCCACGGTATAGATATCTATCGCAGCGAGTTCGTGAAGAACGATACTCCGTCCGGGCAGCTCGTGAGGGAGGCAGCGGAGGATTCCTACGATCGTCTGCTTTTCCCCGCAGTAGAGCGCGAGGTGCGCAGAGCCGTGACCGAGAATGCCGATAATGCAGCAATTAAGGTCTTTGCGGAAAATCTCCGCCAGCTCCTTATGGGCGCTCCGATAAAGGGAGCGGTCGTGCTCGGAGTTGACCCGGGCTACCGCACGGGCTGCAAGCTCGCGGTAGTCGATGAAACGGGCGCTGTGAAGGAAACAGGCGTTGCGCATATCACTCTCGGACAGGGCGCGGCGCTCGAAAAGGGGAAGGCGCTGATACGAAGCCTTATGATAAAGCATAAGGTCACAGCCGTTTCGATAGGCAACGGCACCGCGTCCCGCGAGGCGGAGACTGCTGTTGCGGATGTGATATCATCTCTCCCGCACAAGGCGGCGTATATGGTAGTATCCGAAGCAGGCGCGTCGGTATATTCCGCGTCCAAGCTCGGACAGGACGAATTCCCAGATTATGACGCCACACAGCGTTCGGCGGTATCTATCGCCCGCAGACTTCAGGACCCGCTCGCGGAGCTCGTGAAGATAGATCCCGAGGCTATAGGCGTCGGTCAGTATCAGCATGATATGCCCAAGGCGGAGCTTTCGGCGGCTCTCGACGGCGTTGTAGAGGACTGCGTGAACTCGGTCGGGGTGAATCTCAATACCGCTTCATATCCGCTGCTGTCGCATATCGCGGGGATAAATAAGACGATAGCAAAGAATATAGTCGCCTACCGCGAGGAAAACGGCGCATTTACAGACCGCAGCCAGCTCAAGAAGGTATCGAAGCTCGGTCCCAAGGCGTTCGAGCAGTGCGCGGGATTTCTGAGAGTATCCGGCGGAAAGAATCCGCTCGATAATACAGCAGTCCATCCCGAGAGCTACAAGGCTGCACAGGAGATATTGAAGGAATGCGGCTTTTCGCTATCCGACCTTGGCTCGGGCAGCGCTGTCGGGATAGAAGAAGCGGCAGGAAAGATAGGTCTTTCCGCGATATCGGAGAATGTCGGGCTCGGACTCCCGACCGTGCGCGATATCATAAAGGAGCTCGCAAAGCCGGGGCGCGACCCTCGTGACGAGCTGCCGCCGCCGCTCATGCGTTCGGGCAGCGTCATGGAACTGAAAGATCTGACAAAGGGCATGGAGCTTATCGGCACAGTGCGCAATATCGTTGATTTCGGCTGCTTTGTGGACTGCGGCGTCCATGAGGACGGACTTGTACATATCTCGCAGCTTGCCGATCATTATGTAAAGAACCCGCTCGATGTGGTCAAGGTCGGACAGGTGGTAAAGGTATGGGTGCTCGATGTCGATCTGAAGCGCAACCGCATATCCCTAACTATGAAAAAGCCGAAGGACAGCGATAAGTCATGATATACAGGTACCCCTCCTACTGCCGCAGCTTTAAGTGTATCGCCGATAAATGCACGGACAGCTGCTGCATCGGCTGGGAGATAGATATCGACCCCCAAACACTTGCGAAATACAAAGCTATGGACGGCGCTCTCGGCGAAAAGCTGCGCAGATGCACAGATGACAGCGGATTTATCCTGACACCGGACGAGCGCTGCCCGTTCCTTGACGAACGCGGTCTGTGCGAGCTGATACTGAGTATCGGTGAGGACAGCCTTTGCCGCATATGCACCGAGCATCCGCGCTATTACGAATGGTTCGACGGCGTGAAGGAGGGCGGTATCGGTCTATGCTGTGAGGCGGCGGCAGAGCTGATACTGAAAAACGACCACATTCTCTGCTGTGATGATATCCCCGAAGATGACGGCGCGGAATGTGACAATGAGCTTTTTGAGCTTCTCTGCAAGGCGCGTGAGGATATCACAGCACATATCATGCGGGATGAGCTTCCGGCGGCGATGCGGTATGTCCTCGGATATGCAGAGGCGCTCCAGGACAATATCGACAGCGGGGAATATGTACTTCCCGATAAGGCTTATGATATCATCCCTGAACCCGCGGATATAAAAGCCATGATAGACTTCTTATCAAAGCTCGAAGCCGCCGACAGCCGCTGGATACCGTATATCTCGGACTGCGCCCTCCGTGCGTCCGAAAAGCACGTCTATTCCGGGGATGACATTTATCTGAAACGCATAGCGGTGTATTTCGTATACCGCTATTTTCTGAAAGGCGTGTCTGACGGCGAGATACTTTCAAAGGTGAGGCTCGCGGTGATAAGCACGGGTATTATAGGATATCTTGTCAGCTGCTCCAAAACGCAGGAGTTCTGTGATATACTTCATGCGGCGAAGAGCTATTCCAAGGAGATAGAATACAGCAGCGAAAATCTTGAAGCGCTGTATGATGCGTTCTATGATATGGATATTTTCGGTGCATCGGCGGCAGCGGGGCTTTTTGATCTTTTATAGATATTATAGTGCGTGCTCAATAACCGCCCGTAGGGC
>JAILFE010000304.1 GCA_024697725.1 Oscillospiraceae bacterium | reverse complement strand
AGCTTCTCGTTTTTGTTTATAGCAGTCTGTGCAAATGAGATGATCTTCTTGAGCTTAATGCACTCCACCTGCTTTTCATATACCTTGATGAGCAGTTCACCGAACTGCTTGTAGTATTCCTGATATATGAGGCTTGCTTCTTTTCTCAGGGAATCACGTTTTATGAGGAGCTGTTCATATTCTGCAAGACGTTCATCGGTCACAGGGATAAGTTCATTCACATCATACACTCCCATCTGCTATCTTCACACGAGGCGGCTCTTTCCCGGTGAGAAAGTCGCTGTTTTTCTGTATAAACTCAGCTGCGGAACGATACCATTTGCCGCCGCACTCCACTACAATAGCACCGTCTTCCTCCACCGCATTAGCTTTTATATGGGTATTATCTCCGTAAAGTGTCAGTTCTGCACTACAGGGCTTTTCAAACAGGACATAAAGGTCAAATATATCATATTCCGGATGACCTTCCGTATAATACTTATTCTTATGTAGGTCTTCTATTATACCTTTCATGATGGTGAAATTACCGAAAAAGCTGTCATGCCTGAGCCTTTTTGCAAGGGACTTTCGTGCACCACAAAGCAGCGCAAAGGCTTCCTTATCCCTGCCCTGTGACATTCTTATCCGTGCAAGACGTGAATATATCTCGGGAACATAGTGCTTGTTTTCACTGTACTGCAACAGTTCGTATATCTCTTCTATTTTTTCCTCGTATTTCTTCTGATCCTTATCGACATACTTCCCTGTTCGGTACATATCTGCAAGCTTATACTCGGCATTGATATCGCCCTTGCAACGGCTGAAATATTCAAAAGCCTTCTTGTAGTCGATCTCACCCGTCCTGCCATAGTACCAGATGTACCCAAGACCGATATTAGAATAATCATCCCCTTGTTCGGCAGCGATCTCGTAATACTTTTGCGCAAGCTCATATTCCTTGCGACCATAATAAACACCTGCGAGCGTCATCATATATCCCGGCTCACCGGTATGTTTGTACAGCAATTCCGCAGCTTCCGTGAATAGAAAGAATTCATCGTCAGTGCTGTTGTCTTCATTCCGTAAAAAGCCTTCATAAAGATCAAATGCTTCTTTGAAATCCATAGTTAACCCTCGAGATATACTATAATGGGTATTATTGGTTATCACAATTACATCTCAATATTTAGTAACATAAAGTTGCCCTGATTCACCTGAATGGCCGCGAAAATCGCTGTACGGAACGATTTTTAAGGATTTTCCATCAATGATCAAGCCATCATCTCCAGTATTTTGATTTATCTATGCTCGTCATGCAGCTCAACTTCAAGTAATCACAACAGCCCCGTATCAGGTACCACGCTTGGAAATTCACAAAGATAGTCTGAAACAGGAAGATACTCAAAATCACAGTCATATTTTGCATACAGTGGATGCCTTGGGTTACCACGTTTAGTAAGTCTGCCCCAAGCATACCACTCTGTTCTGTCAGCATTCTTCAAGTTCTCCTGTGCTGTGCATATTTTACTGAGTTCGACAGGCAAATACTCCCTGCTTTCAATCAAATTTCCCCATGCAGCCCAGATCCTATCTATCTTATACTCTTCAAGCACTTTGGAGATAATTCTTACATTATTATCAGACAATACCTTATCAGCTGTGTCAGGCAGTTCATCAGGACTATATGTCCGATCTTATCCTCTATCACCGTCAGAAAATGATACCTCAGATAATAAGTGCCGATGTGCTTGAGGGAAGACGGAAGCTTGGACGGGAAGATGCACGGAGGTATTTTCTCACCGTCGTTGATCCCGAGGTGAGCATATATCCGCACATGACACTGGAGGACGAAGCAAAGCTTTTCAAAAATACAGACGCCTTCATCCCGGATACCGAAAAGGAAAGTGCCATTACAAGCGGTCTGTTGTCCTATCTGGATAATGTCCGTGAAGATGCAGACCTGCTTCTTATCGCCAATATGGCAAAGATATTGGTGATAGCAGCCGAATCAAGAGATGATCTTCATGAAGCAGTATATCAGAAGACCATAGATACGATAATAGATTCCATACTGGATCTGATATTCAAGGAGTGATATATATGAAAAAGATAAAGCTTACCGACCGCGGGTTTTACGGATGCTACTGGCCTGTAAACGGCAGTACTTCTGCTATTATAGCAATGCTGGGGGATGACTGTGAGGACTATATGGCAAAATGTGCTGTAAAATGGCTGCAGAACAAGTTTGGTATATCCGTTATGACATTATCTCCCAGGCACAAAAACTACGGTCACCACAGTATGCCCATAGAACGTATAGGTGCG
>JAILFE010000294.1 GCA_024697725.1 Oscillospiraceae bacterium | reverse complement strand
CCCTCACGGCAGGCTTTGCGGTTTCTTCCTTTGTCAGTCAGAATTTCGGCGCAGGCAAGACCGAGCGTATCAGACAGGGCGTTCGTGTTTGTATCAATATTGCATTGGTTTCCTATCTGTTCTTAGGCTCTGCTATGATATCTGATTGAACGAATTTGATACCGATGATATGCCCCTCGCCGCCGCCAGAAGGCTCTCGTTATCTTCCTCAACATTCATCACGGTCAAAGCAGAATATCGGCAGTAATCGCCACGGCTTTTGAAGCTCGTCTGCTCATATCTGCGGTTGATGGCAGCAAGCTCAGCGTCGTTCACCCTGAATGTGATGATATGCCTGCGGACTTCGCTCGGATCGGCGGTCTTTATATCCTCCTGCGGCGGTGATTCTCCCTGCTCGGTATCTGCCTTTTCGGTATACTCTATCTCGCCCGTGTCGCTCACTTCAAGCATATTGACTTGTTCCGTTTCTGCTCCTGCGGTATCGGTCTGATCGACGGTAACCGCCTGCACTTCCTCGGCGTATGTGTTCGCTATTTCATCAGCGACTTCCTCAACACTCTTGTGGCTGAACAGCTTTGATAAAAATCCCATTCTGTGTACCTCTTTCTTTTTTATTTCTCTATTTCGATTGCTCTGCAATCGCTCTCAGGGGTCTTAGGGGAATTTTCCCCTAACAAGCTGTATAAAGTTTACGATTTGCCGTAATCGTAATACTTTATACCGTGCTTGCGAAATATGTCGGGCGCTTCACGCCCTCTGTTTCATTTCGGGCTTTATCGCCCGAAATTTCACGCTCCGCTGTGATTTGGAGCTGTGCGACTGCGGTTATCCTGACGGTATCATTATTCTATACTGGCTCGGTGCAGTTTCAGCGTAGTCTCGGCGGCAGTCTAATGAAAACACCCATCATTATTTAATACCAAAATAATGACCGCTTCGTTAAGTATAACCGCTGAAAAATTACTGCATTGATAATGATATGTAGGAGGTCACGGCAACAAAAGCCCTCTATATATCTACCGACGTTTTCGGGTTTTTGGCGGCTGTTTTCTGAAAAGTTTACAGTTTGTTCATGACAGTTCTCCATCCCGCATAAATTCAACAGCGGATTTCTGTATATGGTGACGGTAATTTGGCGATGTAACCTCGGAAGGGATTTATAAAATGGGGATTGTTTTTTCGGGTGTCATGTGATATAATATGTATAGATAAATAACATTCGATTTGCTCAAAATCGGTGATAGGGGTTTGAATATGATGATTACACAAGAACTTTTGTATGATATTTTTCAGAAGGAAGATGCTGACCTATTTGATTTCATATCTGCAACTACTGATTCTATTCTTCTTCATATGATTGCTGGAAACTATAATTGGGACGATGGCTTTGAAGTGCCACAATATATTATCCAAAATATAAACTGTGATTTAGGTACTGCTTTAATGATTTTTGAACTTGCCGAGGGTTATATTCTCTATTTTGAAGAACTTGAAAGTGATGACAATGATGTTTGGTTCAAATTCGTAACAGAACTTAAAGACAACATTGAAAAAGGGTTTTATTCCAAAAAATCAATACAATACATTCCAGAACTTTCAAGGGCTGATAAGTATAAATTGAAAAAAACATTTCCCGATATTCCTGATGTCTTTTTAGACGGTGTAACTGGCGAAGAAGTTCAGATGATTTACATTGGAACGTAAAGCCAATAGATTGAATATCTCCACAAGCTGTGAAGTATTTATGCTCCGCAGCTTTTTTATTTTTCCCCATAACAATTTCACGAATGAAAAAGTCTTATGGCGCACTCAACTTCATGCGCACTGCGAATAGACTTTTTATCCCAAAGTGCGCTATAATTTTAGTATGGAGCTGAGTGTTAGGCTCTGCAATAAAATATAGAATGGTGGTGATATTATGGCAACGGCTTCGATTGCTGATAAGCTTGCAAAGCTCGAAACGAAGATCGTCAAGCGTGAGAAAACTATCGCTGACGAGACAAAGGAGCTTGAAAAGGATAAAGCGGAATACAACAGGCTCTACATCATGCTTCTCTCTGACAAGTACAAGCTGAGTGGCAAAGACCTTTTCTCGGCTACCGGCTTGTCCTTTACAAGCGTAAAACGGTCAAAGAAGCTTTTGATGAGCTTGTTGCCGTTGGTAAAGCGGATAAGGAACGTTTCAGGATATTTCTGAGAAAGCTCTATTTCGAGGACAATGATGTTTTTCAATATCTGAGCGAAGATGAAATCGATCTTCTCCGTGCAAGATGGAAAGAAGAATATTGGAAAAACGAAGAAAATGATGAGCGGACTTCAAAGTGGGTGCTGGAATGTCTTACTGGTCTGAAAGAAGATGTGAACTGGAAGGTCTTTGCGAATTTCACCAAGTCCATCTCTCTGATACGGCATGGAAAGGATAAGCTTTATAATGAAGAATACGAAGAAACCATTGATATATTTATTGATTCGATATTGAATTACTTATTTAAATGACAAAATAGGATACAAAGATAAATATGCTCTCTGTAGCTGCGATCACAGAGAGCATATATTATTTGATACTATTTGATTTCCGTCATCAAAGCCACGCTGTCTTTGAAGCCGACATTGTATGAAGCTTTCATCTCAGCGGCGTAAATAACGCCCTGTCTGTAATTGTACAACGCATCGATCATTTTTGTTAGTTCTTTCGGTTTTATTGAAAACCAACTGTCCAGACATAACCAAAATGATCGTTGTCAAGGTGTTGCTTGCGGCACTTTTTGCTATGTCTATATTATTCAGCCTTTTTATCGACCGATATTATCCAATTACAGATAGTATCCAGCGCGAGTTTTCCGTTCCCGACGTTGCAGTGGTTCTGCGCGTCCTCTTTGGCGGTGAAAAGGCGGAAGGTCAGGCTTTTTGTGTTTTTGAGCATGGCTATCTCCCTGTCAACAAGGTGATAGTCGATAAAATGATCTTCGGCGGCACCGAGTATCAGCATATCCTGATCTATTCTATCTGAGACGGGGGCTAAGTCGTACAGCTTCAGCTTTCGTGCGTAATCGTAGGCATCTTTTGCTTCGTAGGCAAAACACCCGTGCTTGATACCCCAGTCGATCACGGGCTCTTTTCTTGCTTTCTTCCCGAAAATGAAGTTTATCGCCCTTCTAGCTTTAATCGCCATGAGTATGTGAAACGCTTTTTGTATCATAGGCTTCTGCATACCGACAATAACGTCCTGAAAGCAGGGGAACACCGACCATGCGACTACCTTTGTTATTCTCTTGTCAAACGCCGCGGCTCTCGGGGCTAAATAACCGCCGAGCGAGATACCTATTATCGTTACATCGCTGAGCCCGAAAAAGTCAAGCACCGCCTTGACGGGCTTTTCCCACTTGTGGGTGAAGTGCATACCTTGTACGCGCATTACGCCGCCCTGCCCGGGACCCTCGAACATATACACCTCAAAACCCTGTTCCTGCAAATACAGCAGCGTGAACAGAAACTCTTCGAAATAGCTGTCGTTGCCGCCGTGGAGCAGTATCGTTCCTTTGCTTTTCCCAAAGGGCTTGACGTGCATGACCGGCAGCTTTACGTTTTTGTACGGCACTTCTGTCAGCTCGATACGGGCGTTTTCACCCTCGAAATAATCGGCGTAGTATTCATAAAAAAGCTTGGTCGCAAGCTCGTAAAACTTACGCTTGTCGGGGTCGCCGTCGTACATGAAGAATTCGCTCATGCGGTAATATGCAATAGCGTTTCCGGTGCGTTCCTCTTTCATGGCGGTATCGCCCAGCTTTATCAGCTCGCGCTTCCAGTCGGCGCTGTTTCTGATCTTAGCGGCAATGGGCTTAACGTCCTCAAGTCTCCCTCCGTCCCAGTTTATCACACGGTTCAGCTGATAATCGAAATTGCGCTCGCCGTTCAGCTTGTATACCCCGCGTTTAAGAACTATCGGCTGTGTCACATCGTATTTTTTCATTTCTATCCCTCCCGATAATACCATTATACAGTAGTTAGGAGGAATTAGCTTTCAATTAGCTGCTGTCTTTCATGCTGTCCGCAAATTCGGAAAAGGAAATGCCGAACATTCTCTTGCAGGTGGCGGCAAAATGCGAGGGCGAGTCAAACCCCGCGTACATGGCGGCGTCGGTTATGCTGCCCGTTCTCATGAAGTGTATATAGCCCTTTTTCATCTTGTCGAGCGCGAGATAGCGGTGCAGCGAAATGCCCACCTGCTCCCTGAAAAGGTGAGAAAAGCGGCTTTTTGACAGATACACCTTTTTGCAGAGAATATCCATTATCCCTTCGGGCACGGTATCGAGCTGCCTAAGATATACAAGAGCTTCATTTATACGTTCGTCCCGCTTCAGCGCGGGCTGTCTGTCAAGCTCCATGACCGTCATGACGGCATTGTCTGCGCTGTTGATATTATCGGCGTTTGCTGTCCATGCAGACCTGATTTTGTTTGTAAGCTCGTTATCCAAAACACAGTAAGGCTTGTCCGTAAGATATTTATTCGACAGTTCATTACAATAATAACTTGCCGTATCGAACAGATAAAGCAGCATATCGCCCGTTTCCGCATGAACGGTATGCTCGGTATCAGAGGCTATGCAAACTCCGTCCGCGGTGAATCTTTCCCCGCAGACCTCGCAGGTCAGAACATCTCCGAGCGAAACGATAAGGTGCGCCGCAAGGTGGCTGTGCTTTTCGGGCGTCTTGTATTCCGAGCGTATAAGGATATGGTCGTACTCAAAGAGAATATCGGTCATGTTGGTGACTCCTTTTGTGCTCGTTAGCGATTACTAACCCGATTATATCATATATTTTCCTGTCAGTCAATAAAATAATGCGAAGCAGCAAAGATTTTTCTGTTTACGTACTTTTTTTATCCGACCTATTGATTTTTCGGTTAGCATATGCTATAATGGTATTATGGTATGCGTAAGCTAACTGAGCTGTGAGAATAATTATAGTCAACGACATCAGAAATTGCATATTCAGTCAAGCAAAGCTTTGCATATATGAGCTTTGCGCAGACTAAATGCAGCAATTTCAATGTCGTTTACTATAAGTCTAAGAGATCAACAGCAGCGAGAAGGCACGCCCATGCCGACTTGGGACAGGCTGAGAAAATATCTGCCGAAGCAGTAAATCGAAGAAGAACCGAATGCGGCGGTTGATCTGCCTGCTCTCCGGATATAATTCAAACGTATATTGACAAACAGCGTATCAATTGAAGCACAAGGTTAGTTATATCTAACCAATATGATCGGTATTTAACATGAGGTGATCAAAGATGGGATTGTTCAAGGATTACGTTAGTCAGACACGAAAGCCCGAAGGCGTTCTCGGGAAGATGATGCTGAACGGAATGAACAGCGGTCACGCGAAAATGGCGGATTGGGGGCTTATGCACCTGAAAAGGACGCGCCCCGAAATGATAGCCGAGCTTGGCTGCGGAGGAGGAAGAAATGCGGGTGCGCTGCTTGAAAAGTATCCGTCTGCGAAGGTGACGGAGCTTGATTATTCCGAGCTTTCCGTTGAAACGGCGAAGGAGTACAACAAGGCAATGATCGAAGCGGGAAGATGTACGGTCATTCAGGGCGACGTTTCCGCGCTCACTCTTGAAAATAATATCTACGACCTCGCAACAGCGTTTGAGACCATCTATTTCTGGAAGGATCTCGAAAAGTGCTTCGCGCAGGTCGCGGGGATACTGAAAGAGGGCGCTGTTTTCATGATCGTCAACGAGTCGGACGGCACAGACAAGACGAGTCTGAAATTCGAGAAGATAATTGAAGGAATGAAATGCTACACCGCGGACGAGATCGAAAGGGCTCTGAAAGCGGCGGGGTTTTCGTCTGTAAAGACCGATCACCACCCGTCGAAGCCCTGGCTTTGTGTACTTGCGAAAAAATGATGTTGGGAGGAAAATATATGAGCGCTAATTACAAGAACTGGGTGCCTAACGGAATGGTCATGGGGTTTGTGGCAGGAACGGCTGCCTTGGCTTTTGGGGCGAGTGCTGCGGTGCTGTGCGGAAAGAAGCTCGGAAAAGCGCAGAAACCGATCGCGGGCTTGCTTGCTGCAGGTTCAGCAATGACGGCATTGAGCACGCTCTGGCTGAAAATATGTCAGGACAGGTATTCCTACGACGGCAGCAGGCAGCTTTCAAGACAGATAATCGAGGGCACTGCGGAGTATATAGACGTTCGCGACGGAGGTATTGCGCTTGACGTCGGCTGCGGCAGCGGTGCGCTGACGATCGCCTGCGCTAAGAGAAATCCCGGCGCCAAGTTTATCGGTATCGACCGCTGGGGAAAGGAGTACGCTTCGTTCAGCAAGGAACTCTGTGAGAGCAATGCGGCTGAGGAGGGCGTAGCTGATAACACCGAATTCATGCAGGGCGACGCTGTTCATCTTGACTTTGAAGACGATACCTTCGACGCTGTGACAAGCAATTATGTCTACCACAACATCACGGGCACAGACAGAAAAGAGCTGCTCCGCGAGACGTTCCGTGTGCTGAAAAAGGGCGGCTGTTTTGCGATACATGATATTATGTCAAAAAGCAAATACGGCGATATTCAAGCATTTGCAGACGAGCTGAGGAAAGAAGGCTTTGAGAGCGTTTCGGTGATCGACACAACTAAGGGTAAGTTCATGTCGCCCGCAGAAGCCGCGCTTATGGGGCTTGGCGGTTCCGCGCTGATGATAGGAAGGAAATAGCGGTAAAATTTTATTGTCCTATTATCCCCATAAGCCCGAAGTTATAGAAATTAGTCAGCGTTGCGGCAAACTGCTTTGCAGTTTCAAGCGGGAGTCCCTTTGTAAGAGGTCTGAAAAGGTCGTTATAGAATGAATAGGTGATACTGTTTACAAAAAGGATATCGGCTTCGTCTGCGCCAAAGCTGATATTATGTTCATGCAGCATATCAAGATGAGATACGACCGAACGTATATCTGCTTCGGCAAGGTCGTTTATAAAGCTCTCATATCTCGTGCCTGCCGACTTTTCAAGCACAAGTATAAACTCTGTCTTGTGAGCATAAGCATATTCAAGGTATCTTATATAGCAGTCCTCGGGCTTTCCGGTTTTGGCACTTTCTTCGTTCCAATAGTCTTCTTTATCAGCCTTGAACTGCTCGTAAAAGCTGTTGATAACAGGCTGTACCACTGCCGCGAAAAGCTCTTCCTTGTTCTTGAAACGGGTGTAAACTGCATGAGGGCTCGTTTCGGCTTTTGCGGCTATATCCCTTATCGAAGCGGCTTCAAAGCCTTTTGCCGAGAATTCCTCTCTTGCGGCTTCTATCAGTTTTGCGGAAACTCCCTTTATGCGTGAAGGCATGGTATCCCTCCTCTGATTTTTATAGCTGTATTATAGCACACAGGCGGAGCTTTTTCAAGCACCGCCTAAACAGGATCCGTCTATGGTATAGGTTTCTCGCTCGTGATCTTTTCAGATCATATATCAGTTACCTCTGTCAAGTTTCATTTTTGGTGTTCCAGTTTGCAGCTCATATATCCTTTTGTACTGCGGGCAGCATTTTATAAGTTCGTCGTGTCTGCCGCAGCCCGCCACGGTGCCTTTGTCAAGAACGATTATCCTGTCGCAGTTCACTACCGAGCGCAGTCGGTGCGCTATCATTAAGACCGTTTTGCCGTTTGTAAGCTTTTCAAGCGCACGCTGTATCTTCGTTTCTGTTTCCGGGTCGAGTGAAGAGGTGCTTTCGTCAAGGAGTACTATCGGCGCGTCTTTAAGGAACGCCCTCGCTATAGAGAGCCTTTGCCGCTCGCCGCCCGAAAGGGTATGACCGTTCTCACCTATGACCGTATTTATGCCCTCGGGCATACGCTCGATAAAGGACATACACTCCGCAAGTTCGGCAGCCCGCATGACTTCTTCTTCCGCGGCGTTCTTGTTGCCGATTAGGATATTGTTGTAGACAGTATCATTAAACAGCGTAACGTCCTGAAATACTATTGAAAACAGCGAGAACAGTTCCTCCGGCGGAACAAGGCTTATATCCTGACCGCCTATCGTTATCCTGCCGCTGTCGATATCCCGGAAACGTGCCGCAAGTCTGCAAACCGTGCTTTTGCCGCTGCCCGACATACCCACAAGCGCCGTGACAGTTCCTTCTGGAAAGTCAAGGCTTATATCGCTCACAGCATTCGGGCTGCTGTCGCCGTATCTGAACGTTACATTCTCGAAGCGTATATCCGCCCCATGCGGCGCAGCCCTGCCGCCATATTCCATAGGCTTTTCCGCAAGAAGCTCTTCAAGACGCTCCATAGCCTCCGAAACGATTATCGTCTCCGAGGAATTTCCCATTATCCTTTTGAGGGTCGTCACCGCCATGGGAATAAGTGAAACGAAGAAAACAAAGCTCGTTATTACGTTTCCGTCAAACTGCTTATTGAAAAGCAATACCGCCGTCGGCAGGAGCGTTATGAATATCGAGTTTACAGCCGTATTGTATGAGCTGTCCGCAGTTATCATTGACATAGCGAATCTCATGACATATTCGTTGAAG
Source organism: Oscillospiraceae bacterium (assembly GCA_024697725.1). Taxonomy (GTDB): domain Bacteria; phylum Bacillota; class Clostridia; order Oscillospirales; family Ruminococcaceae; genus RGIG4694. Next base: position 7,395 of record JAILFE010000294.1, on the reverse strand, counting down.
CTCTCCGTTGCTTCCTTGTAGCGTTTGAATGAATCTGCTGTCTGTCCGAAGGTCTTCATGACGGGTATTCCGCGCACGTATTCCACGGCGGCATTCGAGATGTCCGCATTAGCCTGCTGATACTTCTTTACGAAATCTCCGCCTTCACCCATCATTATAGACATAAGCAGAACAAAACCCACAACAACAGGGATAATGCACGCCACCGACATGGCGGCGCTGTATTTGAACATAAACACTGCAAAGGCTATCGGCAGAACTATCGACTGCGTGGTGTATGGTATCTGGTGAGCGATGAGGGTCTCGGGAGTATCGGTGTTTTTTTCTATCAGCTTTCTAAGACCTCCGCTTGTGTTCACATCAAAAAATCCCGCAGGCAGAGTGCCTATATGCTTTATGAGACGAATTTTCAGTCTTGCCGCGGTATTGAACGCGGTTATATGCGAAAACAGCAGCGCACTGCAACGCAGGCGGCTCAAAGCTTGCGCTTGATTCGATCATCAAGTGGATAGAGTGCTGCATAGAGTGAATGTAAAACACAACAATAAAGCCCTCTTAAAGCTCACACAAATCTGCGTGCCTGATTTGAGGGGGCATATTTTATGTCCGGTTTCACTCGGCGATTTTGAGTGCTTGGGTCTCCGGCACTCTCTTTATGCGACTCATATCCGCAAGGGATAACCTGATAGGCGCCGATACGGTTTTGGTGATGATCTGTGAATATATATTCCAATATAATTATTACCGGTCAGTCAATGATATTATACGAAACAGCGCAAACGGAACACATTTTTTCTCCGATCTATTGATTTTTCGGTTAGCATATGCTATAATAATAGTGGTATGCTTCGACTAACCGGATAAGGGCGTACAGAGAGTGGAGGAAAGATATGAGTTTTACAGATAATTTCGGAAATCCCAAAGGGTTGCTTGGCAGAATGATGCTGGTAAGCATGGATAGGGAACATCTGCCTATGGCAAAATGGGCTTTGGGGAAGATAGATCTTCCTCGGGACGGTATTGTTGCAGATATCGGCTGCGGTGGAGGATATAATATAAAACGTATGCTCGAAATGACTGAAAACACACGTTTCGTAGGTATTGATATTTCAGATGAGAGCGTTAAAAAGGCAAGGAAGATCAACAGTGCCGAGATCGGCAGGCGAGTAAAGATAATACATGGCAGTGCAGAAAAACTGCCTTTCAAGAATGACAGCATAAAACTTGTGACGGCGTTTGAGACAGTTTTCTTTTGGAAAGAGCCGGAAAAGGGCTTTTCCGAGATATACCGCAGCCTTGAAAGCGGCGGCAGCTTAGCGGTGATCAATAATTACGGCGATCCAAATGTAGATTGGGAAAAGAAAGTTCCGTGTATGACAAGATATACCGCGGAGCAGATAAGCGATATGCTGAAAAAGGCAGGCTTCGCCGATATCTCTGTCAGCAGAAAGGACACGCTGTTCCTTGTTATCGGCAGGAAAAAACGATAAAGATAACGGATAGCGCAGAGAAGAGGTATCAAAATGAGTGAAAAAACCAAAGTGGTCGGCGCACCCGACGCACGGGGAAATATAATGTATGCCCTGACCAGGATCTTTGTCACAAAAATGAATATAAAACAGAGCCTTGTGGGAACAAAGGACGAAGTTCTTGCAAGAGCGGCAAAAACGAATCGGAAGCGCAGCTATCGGATAATACCAAGCGACGATAAGGCTCATTATACCGATCATCTTATCGGAGAAAAGTATCACTGCGTCGAGACGGACATACGGACGACCCGACAAAAGGGTGCGATACTCTTTGTGTTCGGCGGCGGAATGATACTCGGTTCCGACGAGGGAGACATAGGTCTTTGCAGGAAGATAGCGCAGACGACCGAGCGCGATGTGTGGTTTCCATATTATCCGCTTTGCCATGAGCACGATATGCTTGAAAATGTGCGTATGATATTTGAGTGCTATACCAAAATGCTGCGTTTCTACGATCCCGAAAATATAGTATTTTTAGGCTTTTCATCGGGCGGTGCGCTGATACTCAACCTGATAACCTATATCAACGAGCGTAACGACAGCGGCGAAAAAACACCCATGCCCGGACTGCTGATACCTGTTTCGCCGGGAAGTGTTCCCGTAAACGACAAGGAACGCGAGCGCATACGCAGGCTGGACAAAAAGGATATAATGATACCCGCCTCCTACATGGAGCTTGCAAGAGAGATAATGTGCTGCGGACATGACGTTCCCGAAAAATATCTCGCCACAGCCCACGGGGATTTCCGGAACGCTCCCGTTACGCATTTTTATTACGGCAGTCACGAGACTTTATATGCCTTTGCTCCGAGCTATGCTGCTTCCTACAAAAAGGCGGGCGCGGACTGTACTTTCCATGTCGGAAGGGGTATGCACCACTGCTATGCCCTGCAATACTTCATTCCCGGCTGCAAGCCTGCGTTTGATGAGATAATGGGGCTTATAAACGACCATAAAAATATAAATCCATGTAAAGGGGTATAAAACCACGCCCGTCTATGATATGCACGCCTATTATCTTTATCATATAGGAGAAAAAAGATGAAACGAACGATAAAACAGTCTCTAAAAGTCAGCGCATTGATGGGTGCTCTGGTTCTTATGATCCCTTACCTTGCGCCGCCGAAACTGGTGCTGAGATTTCTTCCGAAGGACATTTACGAGGCTGGTAAAGATCACCCCGCCCCGTCAAAGAAAAAGCAGCTGCTCGGTCATCTGCTGACGGCAGCCTTCTGCGTATATTTTACGTGGGCGATGAAGGACACTGCCGACAGGATAAAGCGGGAGCGCCTCGGCTTCACCGAAGCATTCAAGCGGCTGGCGGTGTTCATGTACATAATAAAAGCGTTTGACATAATCGCCCTCGATCAGTTGCTTTGCATGACGAGCGGATATTATAAGCGCTTCTATCCCGAAACAAAGGATTGCGCCGGTTGGCACGACCGCGGCTGGAACAATAAAAAGCAGGGTGCGAGACTGCTTCTGTATCCCGTGATCTGCGCGGCGCAGGCGTATTTTCTCACCAAAAAAGGAGAAAAAGCGGAATGAAATACACATTTAAAACGTGGTTTATAGGGAACTTCTTTTATACGTCGGTAAAGCCCATATGAGAAAAAATACGGACTTGCTACCCAGGAAAGAGTTTACGGGACCGTGACCGAAAACCGTGAGGGTAACGGACCGTTTTTTCTGAAAACCAAGGGAATAACATCGGTACAGAACGATTCTCTTCTTAAAGCGTATCTTAATATGGCATCGTCACAGACTCTGAAATGGATCGAAAGCGGAAAAATGCCCTCGGAAGAAAATGTTGAGATCGAGGGAACGGAACCGTATATTGTCGGAGGACATACCGCAAGCGGTTTCTGGGTCGATACCAAAAGAGAAACGACAATACACGGTCTGTTTGCGGCGGGTGATGTTTCAGGCGGTGCTCCGCAGAAATATGTCACAGGCGCGCTTGCGGAGGGAGAAATTGCTGCGCTTTCGGCTGTTGAATATGCCGATAATAATAAATCTTCAGGAATAGCCGATGAGATCACAGAAAAACATCTCAATGAGATCAAAAAATATCTCGGTAAAAATTCTTCTCATTATTCTGTCGGCGATCTTGAAGAAGCAATGCAAACAGTCATGGACAGCTATGCGGGCGGTATAAAGACCGATTACCGCTATAATTCAAAACAGCTTGAAATTGCCGATGAGAAGATCTGTCAGCTTATAAAGCTTTCCGATGAACTTCATGCGGACGATCATCAGGAACTGATGTATATCTATGAGCTTCGTGAACGTCTTACGGTCTGCCGCAGTGTTATCGCTCATCTGAAAGCACGGGAGGAGACACGCTGGCACAGTTTTGCGGAGAATACGGATCATCCCGATAAAAGTGAAAAATTCGGAAAATTGTTTGTCAATTCAGTTTTTGAAAATGGAGAGATCAGAATAATTTACCGTGATATAAAAACGGGAGGCGGTGCGGTCTATGAGCATAGCAATTGACAAGAATAAATGCGTTGGCTGCGGAAAATGTCACGATGTCTGCCCCGGTACGCTTATCAAATCAGACGAAAACGGGAAAGCATACATAAAATATCCCCGTGACTGCTGGGGCTGCACTTCCTGCCTGAAAGAATGTCCTGTCTATGCTATAAGATTTTTCCTCGGCGCAGATATAGGCGGGCGGGGAACACTTATGCACACCGAAAAGCATGGTGATTTTCTTGACTGGGTGATAGAATATCCCGGCGGTGACACTTCCGTTATAAGAGTGAATACTAAGGAATCCAACAGATATTAGGAGGAAATATGTCAGAATCAACACATCTTGACGAGCTTGAAGCAGAGGCGATATATATAATCCGTGAGGTCGCTGCTGAATGTGAAAAGCCTGTCATGCTCTATTCGATAGGCAAGGACAGCTCGGTCATGCTGCATCTTGCGCTGAAAGCATTCTATCCCGAAAAACCGCCGTTTCCGTTTCTTCATGTAAATACGACATGGAAATTCCGTGAGATGATAGAATTCCGTGACAGGACTGCCGAAAAGCTCGGTCTTGAAATTATCGAATATATAAACGAGGACGGAGTGAATAAGGGAATAAATCCGTTTGATCACGGTGCGGCATATACCGATATTATGAAAACGCAGGCACTGAAACAGGCTCTTGACAAATACGGATTTACAGCTGCTTTCGGCGGCGGAAGGCGCGATGAGGAAAAATCCCGTGCCAAGGAGAGGATTTTTTCTTTCAGAAGTGTATCTCATGCGTGGGATCCCAAAAATCAGCGTCCCGAAATGTGGAAGCTATACAATACAAAAATAAACAAAGGCGAAAGTATTCGTGTATTTCCTCTTTCTAACTGGACTGAAAAGGATATATGGCAGTATATAAAAAGAGAAAATATCGAAATAGTTCCGCTTTATTTTGCTGCTGAACGCCCGGTCGTTGAACGTGATGGTAATTTGATCATGGTCGATGACGACAGATTTCCTCTGCGTGAAGGAGAAACTCCGCTGATGAAGTCGGTAAGATTCAGAACACTCGGCTGTTATCCGCTTACGGGCGGGATTGAATCCACAGCTCATACGCTTGATGAAATAATCGCTGAAACGCTCGGCAGCGTTGAATCCGAACGTACATCGAGAGTTATAGACAGCGAAGCTGCGGGCAGCATGGAACGCAGAAAAAGGGAGGGCTATTTCTGATGAAAGGACTGCTGAAATTTATAGCCTGCGGAAGTGTGGACGACGGAAAATCCACGCTTATCGGGCATATTCTGTATGACGCAAAGCTGCTGTATGCAGATCAGGAAAAGGCTCTTGAACTTGACAGCCGTGCAGGGAGCAGAAGCGGGAAAATTGATTATTCTCTGCTGCTTGACGGTCTTATGGCGGAGCGTGAACAGGGAATAACCATTGATGTCGCATACAGATATTTTTCTACTGAAAAGCGCAGTTTCATCGTCGCCGATACTCCGGGACACGAGGAATATACGAGAAATATGGCTGTAGGTGCTTCATTTGCCGATCTTGCCGTTATTCTTGTCGATGCTTCTCAGGGAGTCCTTGTACAGACACGCAGACATTCAAGGATATGCTCTCTGATGGGGATAAGGTATTTTGTATTCGCCGTAAATAGTGCGTGCTCAATAACCGCCCGTAGGGCGATTATTGAGCACGCACTATATATATTTGCCGAAGCAGCATGAATAATTATCCGTGCAGATATCTGGCATTGTATTCCATATTTATCTGCGCTATCTCCTTTTTGCCGTCAATATAATCCTTGTACATTTCCCACGGGGAACCTCCGCCCAGCCAGCAGGAGGAACAATTTTCACAGCCTCCTCCGCAGTTCATCGAACTGCGGATTATTTCTTCCCTCTGCTCCCGTGTGGTATCTTTTATTAATAAGGATTCTGTTTTCATAATGCCTCCATTTCCTCATTGATGATATCCTCTGTATCTGCCATAGCACGCAGGGTCATATCGAGCAGCTTGTCAAGCTCCCAGCCGAGCTGTTCCGCACCGCGTTCTATGACCTCTCTTGAGCAGCCTGCGGCAAAGCCCTTGCTCTTGTATTTCTTTTTCAGGGATCTGAGCTCCATATCCTTAGTGCTCTTTGAAGGACGCATGAGCGCCGCCGCACCAATAAGTCCCGTAAGCTCGTCAGCGGCAAACAGTACCTTTTCCATCTCGTGCTCCGGCTCGACATCTATCGTTACTCCGCATCCGACGGTTATACCGTAGCCGTGCGAGCATACCGCATGGATTATATCGTCGCTCACGCCGGCTTCCTTTAGGAGCTCGGGAGCTTTCAGGCAGTGCTCCTCGGGATACAGTTCAAAATCTATATCATGCAGAAGTCCGACTATGCCCCAGTATTCTTCATTGTCTCCGTATCCGAGCTCTTTTGCGTACCATTTCATTACTGCTTCGACCGTCAGAGCGTGCTGTATATGAAAATGATCCCTGTTGTATTTTTTCAGCAGTTCAAACGCTTCATTTCTTGTTATCATTATTATCACCTTTCATTTTGCAGAATATCTGTATCCTGTAATTTTGCAGATACATTACGGTTATATTTTACAGCAGATCATCGTAAATGTCAACCCGGAGAACCGCGGTATGATCGCAGTTCTCCACGTAATACTAAATAATAAATCAGCATATAATCAGTTCTTGTGTGTAAGAATTCGGCATCACACCGCCACTTGAGTCGAATAGATCAAGTCAAGCTCTTGATAGTTTTGGCATATTCTTATTTTGCATCATGAGCAGTATAATATTATGGTTTTTCCAAAGAATAATATTCCCGTTCTGACAGATAATAAGCTTGAAAGCATTGATCGCTTCCGCAAAAATAATGTCGAAAGGAATTATATATATGAAAGCAACGGGAATCGTAAGGAGAATCGATGACCTCGGCAGAGTGGTCATCCCGAAGGAGATACGCAGGACTATGCGTATACATGAGGGTGAACCGTCTCTGACAGTGTTGACATGCGAGTATGCTTTCTATTTCGCAATGAAGGACATAGAGGATAGAATATATATCAGATAGAATAAAACAGTACCGTGCAGTTTTTTGTCACTGCACGGTATTTTTATGCCAAAAATGCAGGATTTTCAGATACATCTTGCATTTTTCAGTATAAAACAGAAATTATCATATTTATATGACAGATATGATTTTCTTTTGTCAGAAATACAGTTTGTTTCCGTCGATAAGGATAAATCCGTCGGCATCGTCAAAGTCAAAGCCGCCTGTACATACAAACCCCACACCGGAAACATCTATTCCCTTGATGCGGTCGAGCTGAGCTTTTTCTTCACGGCATTCTTCAACGGTCATCGGTCTGTCAAA
>JAILFE010000269.1 GCA_024697725.1 Oscillospiraceae bacterium | reverse complement strand
TGCGAGATCATTAACATGACTGGTGAATCATACCGCCTTTCCCACAGAAAATCAATCACTCACTGACCTTGTATATTTTGTGGCGAACGCCTTGTATGTTTTCTGGCGAAAAATTGTATGTTTTACTTGACTTTTTACAACAGTTTAATCAAATGTCAATACCGTATAGAAACTTGATAATTACAACCAACATTCCTCTCATTTTTATGAAATTGTGCATTGCGGCTAATAATATTGATGAAACGCATCGGTAAACTGTCATAATATACAAATTTTATGGATATATCTTGACAAAAGAACTGTTATGAGTTAAGATAACATTGTTACGTAACAGTGTTATCAAAGGAGTAATAACTATGCAGGATAAAAATCCCGATAACAATGAAAGCCGGAGAAGGCTTATAGAGTGCGCCAAGCGAGAGTTCCTCGAAAAAGGCTTTGTAAAGGCGTCGCTCAGAAAGATCGCCTCGGATGCAGGACTGACAACAGGCGCTGTATATTTCTTTTTCTCAGACAAGAACGGACTGCTTGAGGGCGTTGTCGGAGAAGCACTCGGACAACTTAATGCAGTGATCGATCAGCATTTTGCCGAGGATATCGAAAGCGATCTCGCAGGATATCGTCAGCAGGATGGCGACCATGACGCCTTTACTGAAATGCTCGTGAATGTCATCTACGATCATTACGACGAGATGACGATACTTCTCGACCGTTCGGCAGGATCAAAGTACGAGGACTTTGTAGATGTTATCATAAACAGGCTTGACAGCTCATATATAGGGCTTGCAGAAAAGTATGCCGCTGTTATGCCGGGCAGGCGGGTCAACAAAAAAATGCTCCATTGGCTGACCCATGTGCAGATAAATGCCTTTGTACACATGATGCAGCACGAAAAGGACAAGGAGAGTGCTCTTCATTTTATAAAGCCCGTCATGGATATGCTGATCAAAGCATGGATGGAATACTCTCTTGAAGATGATGTGTAATGCGGACACTTCCGCATTATTTATAGAATATGGTTAGTCACATATAACACTATAAGAGGAGATATGGAAATGTTTCTTGAAATAACTGATGTTAAAAAAAGCTACGGAAAGGACACGAGTTACATACAGGTGCTCAAAGGTGTGAGCACCTCTGTCGGAAAGGGTCAGATGTGCGTGATACAGGGCACGAGCGGATCGGGAAAATCCACCTTGCTCAATTGTATCGGCGGGCTCGACAATATGGACTCCGGATCGATCAAAGTGGACGGCAAGGAGATATCCGGTCTGAAGCCCGCTGAGCTTTCCGACTATCGCCGTGACTATCTCGGGTTTATATTCCAGTTTTACAACCTTGTTCCAAATCTCACTGTCCGTGAGAACGTTCAGGTCTGTGGATATCTTACCGACCGGCCTCTTGATATGGACGAACTTCTCAATGTACTTGGTCTTACCGAGCACCAGAACAAATTCCCGTCGCAGCTTTCGGGCGGTCAGCAGCAGAGGTGCGCGATCGCAAGAGCTCTTATCAAGAACCCGAAGCTCCTGCTCTGCGACGAGCCTACCGGAGCACTCGATTCAAAGACCAGCCGTGAAATACTGATCCTTCTTGAAAAGATAAACGCAAAATACGGCACGACGATGCTTATCGTAACACACAACAACTCTATCAAGAATATGGTACACAAGGTGATAGTGATAAAGGACGGCATGATAACAAAGGACTACGAGAACGAAACGATCATTCCTGCTGCTGAACTGGAGGACTTATGATGAACAGAGTGCTTGGAAAGCGTCTGCCCAGAGATCTCAGGGCAGGTATAGGACGGTATCTTGCACTGATACTCGTTATCGCTATGGGAATCTATCTTGTGCTCGGCATTGTCGGCTCAGCGGAGACGGTTCTGCACGGGACAGCAGAAAAGAGGAGCGTATCCAACACGGAGGACGGTTTCTTCACCGTATTTCTCCCGCTTTCTGACAATGAGGTTGAAATGCTTGAAAAAGACGGCACAAAGATACAGGCGGAGTTTTACACAGATCTCACCGTTGATGCAGATACAAAGCTCAGGATGTTCAAAAACCGCGAGGACATCGACAGGCTGATACTCGATGAGGGCAGACTTGCCGAAACAGACAGTGAGTGTGTTGTTGAAAAGCGTTATGCCGAAGTGAATGATCTCAGTGTCGGCGATGTAATAACGGCAGGCAGCAATGAGTTCAGGATAACCGGCATCGGTGCCGTGCCCGACTACGATCAGCCAAAGGCGAAATTTTCTGACACGGCGGTTCAGTCAAGGTATTTCGGACTGATATTCGTTACTGATGAATGCTATGAGAATGTGCGCTCGGGCGGCGGTATGCCTGCGGAGGAATATGTATATGCCTACAAGCTGGGCGGAGATATATCAGGCGATGATCTTAAAGAAAAGATAAAGTCGATAGAGCTTGATTATACTAAGGTTGAGGACAAGTATTTCCGCGAGACGATAGATGATATTCTTTCTGACAGGCGTGAGATAGAGGACGGTCTGGACGAACTTACCGACGGTACGGCAGAACTCAGCAGCGGAATGACTGAGCTTGACGGATACAGTGCTGATCTTAATGACGGAGCACAGAAGCTCGTCAGTGAATATTTTACGCAGGTAAACGCACAGCTCGCGGAGAAGAATGTACCCTTGACGCTTACGGAGGATAATTACTCGGATAAGCTTGATAATCTGATAAAAGTCACAAAGTCGGAAGAGCTTATTTCGCTGAAAAAGAACCTTTCGGACATTATCGCTTTCCGTGACGGAATATCAGATTATACCGACGGTGTGAGCGAAGCCAGGAAAGGTTCCGAAGAACTCAGCGATGGCGCAGACGAGCTCAAAGATGGACTTGACGAACTCCTCGACAAGACCTTTGATATCGAGATCGAGAATCTCATCTCATTTGTTCCCCGTGAGGATAACGAGCGCATCGAGGCTGCTGCAGGGGATGTTGTAATGGACAAAAATGCGGGGCTTGTGGCAGGCGTAATAATCCTGATACTGTTCGGTTATGTTATCTCGGTATTTGTAGTACACCGTGTAGAAAGCGAGGCGCCTGTTATCGGTGCGCTGTATTCTCTCGGCGTGAAGAAGAAAGATCTGCTCAGGCATTATATCACGTTTCCGACTATTGTAGCGTTTATCGGCGGCTGTACAGGCACGGCTCTTGGTTTTTCTCCTATCGGCATCGGCATACAGCTTAAAGACAGTTACGGCTATTTCTCGCTGCCGCAGTATGATATATACTATGCACCGTATCTGCTGATATACGGGCTGGTGCTGCCCCCTGTGATCTCGGCGATAGTGAACGCACTTGTTATCAATCAGAAGCTCTCACGCACAGCACTGTCACTTATCAGGAACGAGCAGAACACTTCCGGATTCCGCAGATTCAGCATAAAGTCAAAGAACTTCATTACGATGTTCCGGGTAAGGCAGACAGTACGTGAACTGCGTTCAGCTGTAACTGTGGTGCTGGGTATGCTGGTATCCCTGATGGTAGTCATGCTCGGACTTGACTGCATGGTGATGTGTCAGGCGATAAAGACAGACAATGTTGCCGACACCAATTACGGTTATATGTACCTGTACAAATATCCCGATGATGAGATCCCTGAAGGTGGTGAAAGCGCTTACATCAGGACCTTATCGACTGACTGTTTTGGCTATACCCTTGATGTTACAGTCATCGGTCTGAACGAGAACAGCAGATACTTCAGCGCACGTCCAGATAAAGGCAGGAACAAGGCGGTCATCAACAACTCGCTTGCCGAGCGATACGGATACAGGACAGGCGACAGAGTTACCTTCACCGACACTGCGGCAGACCAGGATTACAGCTTTACCGTAACTGACGTTACGCAGTATTCTCCCGGTTTTACGATATTTATGGATATAGGTTCCATGCGTGAACTTTTCGGCGAGGATGAAGATTACTATAATGCAGTCTACTCAGACGAAAGGCTTGACATAGATGCAGGAAGGCTGTACAGTGTCACAAGCAAAGCAGATGTTGAAAAAAGTTCGGGTGTGTTTGTCGAGCAGATGGGCTCGCTGATATACACGCTGATGACCGCAGGAACTGTAATATTCATAGTTGTGATGTATCTGATGATGGGGGTAATGATAGACAGAAGTTCTTTCGGAATTTCACTGATGAAAATTTTCGGATACCGTCCGCGAGAAGTCCGCAGTCTTTATCTCAACGGAAATCTAACGATAGTATCAATAGGTGCGCTTATCTGCATACCTCTTGCAAAGCTCATCATAGACAGCATATACCCCAGCTTTATCTGCAACGTTGCCTGCTCAATGACGCTGGATTTTCCTCCATATCTATACCTGATAATTTACGGTTCAGTGCTTGCGGTGTACTTTATCAGCAGTGCCATGCTCACAAGTAAGCTCAGCCGCATTACACCTGCCGAGGTGCTGAAGAACAGAGAGTAACTCTCCGGGATGTGATTCACAGTACTGCTGCGCTTATATAAGGTATACAGCGTGCCACATGCGTGATATGCATGATGATTTTGAAATAATACGATCCTGAAATATAGTTATTCATGGATTTTCTTCAGGCAGTGCGCTCATTAATGGTCCTATCATATGTATGAATGAGTAAAATGACAATGGTGAAAAGATAACTATGCCGGGACTTCTGATACCTGTTTCTCCGGAAAGTGTTCCGGTCAATGACAAGGTAGGGGGGGAGCGTATAAGCGTATAAGAAAGTGCGATTAAAAGGATATAATGATATCGTGGACGAATCTCCGTCCGATGATGATCTTGTGTGACTGAAAGAGCTTGCATCGCAGATAGCGTAAATTTATTTACAAGAAAAAAACAAGGACTGGTGCTTACATTGAATGACCCGCAACAGTCCTTGTTATTTATTTATCAAAATATTTCTTTACAAATTTATCTAATTTTTTATAGGTCTCGTCGCTTATAACGTGTTCTATTCTGCAAGCATCCGTTTCGGAGTTTTCATCGCTTACTTTGAGTACTTCGCTAAGGAAACGGGTCAGCAGC
>JAILFE010000248.1 GCA_024697725.1 Oscillospiraceae bacterium | reverse complement strand
AGTACCTTCATCATCGTTCAAAGTGTAGTTCTCGAATCCCTCATCGGGATATTCCGCGAGTATATCACGGAACTGATTTTCACTGAATGCGCGTACTTCTTTGTAATTGTTTGTATTAAATCTCATATTGTTCACCTTTATTATCCTTTCTTGGCTATAATTGTCGAATTTTTTCTTGACTTGTTGACAATGCACGCACCATGTGGTATCCTGTATACATGGTGCGTGATACGTCACCTTTCCCGGCCGCTGCCGAATATGTAGCTCATCGAATAACCGTCCGAGCGCTTATCGAGAGCATCATTGAAATTGATACCGCAGCGCTTTCCGATGTAGTTTCCGACTTCGTAAGCGGCATCAAGGAGACCGTTCGCAGCGTCGTATTTCAGTTGAAGATCTTTGATCTTCTCGTCGTATGCTTTGGCCTGTTCTCTGAGTTCCTTGTCGTGATCCTGCTTCTTTTCGCGGAGCTCGGCATTCTCGCTCGTAAGTGCGTTGATCTGCTCGTTCAGCTTGGATATCTCGTTACCTTTGTTCGTGCGGAGATCATCAAGACGCTTCTCGGCGGTCTGCAACTTTTCTTCGAGCTTCTTTTTCTCACGCTCGACGCAGAGACAGCGGCCTGTGTAATATTCGCGGTCTTTCTCGCTTTCTTTGTATTTCTCGTTAAGATTCATCTGAGTGTTGTACATTTCCTGTGCCTTCCATTTCAGGACGTTGGCAGCGCTTTCCTGCTCCCGTACATCTCTGAGTTTCTGCTCGATAAGAGCCTCATTCTCGGCGGCTTTGGCTTCGCGTTCCTGCAATGCCTTTTCTCGTTCATCGAGTTCGGCTGTCCTGCTCTGGAACTGCTCGCTGCTTCGGCGGTATTCGTCGGCTTGAAGAGCATACGCCTTCTTCTGCTTATCGAGCGCATCAAACTCGGCGGCGCTGATTATTTTCTTGTTGCCGGGCAATGTAAAACCTTTGACGGCGAGAGGCTCCGCAATCGCCTTTGCATCGAGCAGAGGGCATATCTTTTGGCGGAGAGCCACTTCCTGCTGTTTATAGCTGTTGATGATGTCGCTGTGTTTCTTGTATTCCTCGACGGTGAATGAATACCCTCGGCTCGGATTTTCCTCGGCAATTTCAAAGCCATGTGCGCGGCATATATCACCGAGGACAGCGCGTTCGGATATCCTCCAGCGGTTGATAGCGTCTTTTCCTTCGCCGTATCCCATTTCACGGAGAGCCTGCGCGAGCCCGTTCTGCACAGGAACACCGCGGGTGTAATGTCCGATGGGGATATAGTCGATGTGCAGATGCGGCGTGGCCTCGTCAACGTGCATCACGGCGTTAAAGACATAAAAGTTCGGATTGCGCGTCGTAAATCCCTGCATATACTCATCGAGACAGAGCTTGGCGGTGGCTGCATTGGTCGAACCGACACCGGTATCGTCCTTCGTGCCGATCTGAACGACGTCCTCATAAAAGCTCTTCTGTCCGTTCGGCGATTCGATAACTTTTCCGCATGGCGCGTGATTGAAAACATGCTCGAAATAACCGTTCATGATCTTGCGGTCGTTGCGCTTCTGGCGGGCGTTATACAGCTCAACTGCGTTTGTGAACAGATTGCGGTATGCTTCGGCGATGTCCTGCTGTATGTAGATCACATTGTCGGGAGTGCGGGTGCTGTCCACATTCTTCGGCTTGAAACAGCGGTTGTTGTGGGCGAGACAGCCTTTTCCCTGAACGTGCGAGAGAGTTCTCATCATGTGCAGCACCTCAATTTCAGCGGCGAGTTCTTCGCGTGTTCCATGATAAGATCAAGGTCGAAGGACGGAGCGCTATCCTGCTTAACTGCCGTTCCTGTGAACAGCGAATTATACAGCGCGGCGGGTATCCAGTTTGACGGGGCGTGAATCTCCGTCCGTTTCATGCTGTCGAGAACGCTCACAACGTTTCTGTGACATAATTCCGAGAATAATTCCGATGCCCTCTTTCCTTCGATAAGCGTTCCACTGACTTTGACGGGACGTATTCCCTTGATAACATCGGCGATGATATTCCTCAGCTCGGTCACGATATTTCCGTCATATTCGCTGCAAAGCGTTTCGTAACCGATCTTCTCATTGACCGATGATATAATTTCTTCATCGTCCTCCCGATTTTCGTTCGCGGGCGCGTGAAGATGATTATAATCAGTCTGATTCATATCAGTCTTATTATACTCAGTATTATTACATTTCGATTTTCCGAAGTCCTGAATC
>JAILFE010000222.1 GCA_024697725.1 Oscillospiraceae bacterium | reverse complement strand
ACCCCGCTGCCGAAAATTCTCCGTTCATCACGCTGATGACCGTTTTCTTGTCTTCACTGCGATAAAATTTCATTTCATGACCTCCTGTATTATAATTGATATCCGTTATCCTATGCCCATATGCCAGTTACCGGATACACTAATTATACAATCATTTCCCGTGTGTGTCAATAGCTTTGCGGCATTTTCGCGCAGAGCGGTCTTTGCTTTTATTTATTTCCGTGACGCGAGCCACTCTTCCCTTGTTATCGCATAGACCCTTGTTCTTTCGTTGATATCGTCCTCAAATTCTTCTTCAAAATGACAGCCCCATGATTCGGCTGCCTTTGCGGAAGGGATATTTGTATACTTCATATACGAATATATCACATTGAACGGGAGCGTTTCAAATGTCCAGTCCCTCACTGCCAGAGCGGCTTCTCTTGCATATCCCCTGCGCTGCATATCCCTGCGGATATGATACCCTATCTCGGGTCTTATGAGATCGTTGATATTCTGCATCGTAAGACCGCAGTCGCCTATCATTTCGCCCGTATCCCTGAGACATACCGCCCACAGTCCGAAGCCGAATATACGGTATCTGGCAATATTCCTCTCTATCCAGCCCCTTACCTTTTCTTCGCCGAAGGGATATGGGTAGTGCTGCATTATCTCCGGATCGGCAAGCACCGCATATAATGCGTCATAGTCGTCCTTATTCATCTTGCGCAGCAGCAGGCGCTCTGTTTCTATCTTCATATATACTCCCCTTTTTGAAGCTATTCGTCCCGTTTCCGGAAAGTCCGATGAGAACCTTTGCCGTACCCGATCTTTTCGCAGAACAGGGTGCCGCCGCAAGACCTTTCCTACAGCCGGAATGGCAGTTTGAAAAAAGAATTACAGCATTGGTAAGACCGGGGCAGAAAGCTTTCGTCTCATCAGTATTTTAACACTATCCAGTTTCTCTGTCAAGAGCGGCAGGCATGAGCCAATATTAACAATAAAACTGTTGACACACGCCTGAAATCGTGCTATCATAATAATATTCTCATAGACCATTTTGTTCCTTTGAATGGAGTGAACATATATTATGAGCAGTAAACGAAAAAGGATAGCAGTATTCGGATGCAGCTTCACAAGCAGATACCGCAGCAATCTTTGCCGCTGCTTCAACATTGCCGCAGAGGAACTTGACCTTGATATGCACTATTTCAACTCTCTCGGAAAAATAGGCTACAAGAATCCGCTGTACGGCGATTCTGAATTTGATATGTATGAATATGTCGATCTTTCTCAGTATGACGGTATCGTCTTTGACGGCGAGGGTTACAACGTCGAAGGCATGGCGGACAAGGTCATACGCAAGCTGCGCACCGCAAAATGTGCGGTCATTTCCATAAGCAGTCATGTTGACGGATTTTACAATATCGATTTTGACGAAACAGGCGGGATACGAGCGCTCATCGAACATTTTATAGATCATCATCATTTTACAAAAATAGGATTTATGTCAGGCTATCTGACTCATCCGGATGCACAGGCAAGACTCACAGAATTCAGGAAGGTCATGTCCGAACGCGGGATGCCGAAGGACGGCGCAGGGATCTTCGAGGGCGATTTCTGGTTCAACAAGGGCAATGAAGCTGCGGATTATTTTCTTTCGCTGCCCGACCGCCCCGAAGCAATAGTATGCGCAAATGATTATATGGCGATCTCTCTTTCCATTGCACTGAAAAACCGCGATATCAGAATACCGGAGGATATTGCAATATCGGGATTTGACGGAACTATAGAGGGAAAAGAATTTCTTCCGCACATCACCTCTGCGACACGCGAAAGGCTTGATATCGCAAGAAAAACTCTCCGGCTACTTGTTGATCTCGCTGACGGAAAACAAAATACCGAACCGGATCTTATTATCCGTCCCCGTCCTGTATTTGACCAGTCCTGCGGATGCGTTCCGCTCAATTACCGCAAAGAAGCCGAAAACCTCAACCGTGTATATGACTTGACACGATCCTACGGCTTCAATATCTACGATGCGGAAGCATCCATGCTGAAGCTGAACAAGGTTGAAACTGTACGCAGTATGGAGACAGTCTTTTCTGAAAACTCGGTGAATTTCGGTGAATTCAACGCCTTCTTTCTGATGATGCATACAGACTACGAAAAACATCCCTCCTGTAACAGCGACTTCACATTTCCCTCCGGAAAATTCATCCCTGCGATCTGGATAGACAAAAAGAATGAATACACAGGATGCAGACGGAATTTTGACAGTACCTATCTTATTCCGGAATCCAACTCTGACAGATGTCATTTCTATTACATAATGAGCGTAAATTTTGCGGAATGTGTTTTCGGATATTCTGTTATAGAAATGTCCGGCAAGGACATTTTCAACGAATTCTACACTGTCTGGCTCTTGAATCTCGGGATAACACTTGAAAATCTCCTAAAAAGCGACCGTATCCGCAAGCTTATCAGAAAGCTCGAAAACCTCAGCATCAAGGACGATCTCACAGGTATGTACAACCGCCGGGGATTTGACAACAAATCGAGAGAATCGCTCGCTTCTCTTATTGAAAAGAAAACTGTCTGCACCATGGTCATTGATATGGACGGACTTAAATTTATCAACGATCAATTCGGACATTATGAAGGCGACCGTGCGATAAAATCAGCTGCGGAAATAATAATGAAATGCTGTGATTCCGGCGAGACAGCCGGCAGGGCAGGCGGCGATGAATTTTATATTTTTGCGGTGGATTATTCCGAAACTCAGCTTGCACGCTTTATCTCACGCATGAAGGAATTCATCAGGGAATTCAATGAGAATAACCCGAAGCCCTATAAAATAGATTTCAGCTACGGTACATACATGACTGAAACGGATTCTTCAGGACGGCTGGAGGATCTTCTGAAAATAAGCGATTCACATATGTACGAGCAAAAGCTTTCAAAGCCCGGAAGACGGAAATAGCAGCATCAAAATATTCACTTCACAAGCAGCTATAGTAAACGACATTAATCAGATAGTGCGCTGCAAATCTTTGATTTGCGGGCAGTTATTGGACACGCAGTATATAAGAGCTGTTCTCAAGCCGGAGAACAGCTCTTTATCTTTTCCGGCAATTGACCTTTCCGCAGAACTACAGCTATAATCAGTTCGTGCTCAATAACCACTCTGCGGGCAGTTATTGGCAGAAGCGGCTATAAGCATACCGATGCTCTTGCACAGACACTCACAAGTGCGGCATCTTATGCATCGATTCCGGCAGGATACGCATTACACTATTGATATTTACGGGGATATATGATAACATTTCAGACAGAGGGGTGAATACAGTGAAAATATTGATCAATACAGACCCGTCATACAAAGATATCGAGATAGTGATAAACTGTCCCGCGCTGACTCCCGAAACGGAGGAGATAATATCCGCGCTGCGCATAATGGACAGTCAGATAACGGCTATAAAGAACGGCGAGTCCTTTATACTCGATATATCCGGGATAGTTTATATAGAATCCGTTGACAGAAAGACCTTTGTCTATACCCGGGATGAAGTCTACGAAACAAAGCAGAAGCTGTATGAAATGGAAGAAAGACTCTGCGGCAGCGGTTTTTTCAGGATAAGCAAGTCCTGTCTCGTGCAGCTTCGGTATATCCGTTCTATCAGGTCGGAATTCGAGCGCAGGCTCAGGCTTACCCTTGAAAACGGCGAGCAGATGATAGTTTCGAGACAATATGCGGATGAATTAAAATCCAGACTGGGGGTAAGATAAATGGACAAAAGAGGAACAGTTTTCGGTATTCTCGCACAGATATTCACGACCTACGGACTGACCAATGTCATACTGAATATATTCAGTATGCTGTTCGGCAGGAACGCGGAGGAATATTCGTCAATGTTTTCGCTTGCGGGAAAAGGGATAAGTTCAGCAACGAGCTTTCAGTTCCTGCTCGCGGCGGTGCTGGTGATACTGATACGCACCGTGTTCATGACAGATATCCTTATAAAGAAAATGTCTGCTGCGGCAAGGATAGCCGCAATGATCTCGAGCGTGTTCGCAGTCATAACGATATTCGTCTTTATTTTCGGGTGGTTCCCGACAGATCTGCCGATCGCATGGATATTGTTCGTGATATGTTTTGCAGTGAGCTGTCTGACGAGCATATTCGTGACATCGCTGGCTGAACGTCAGGAGAACCGCAGACTGGATGAAGCTCTGAAACGTATAAAGGAGGACAAATAATATGAGCAAAGCGATCACAGGAATAAACATCGTAAAGGAATACGGCGGCAGGAAGGTACTTGACGGTATCGATCTTGATATAGACCGCAGAGAGATATTCGGGCTGCTCGGTCCTTCAGGAGCCGGCAAGACCACCCTCATAAAGATCCTTACCGGACAGATCGTACAGGACGGCGGCACGGCGTTCATCAACGGGAAAAACACCAGCAGGCTCATGGGTGAAGACCGCAGGCGCTTCGGCATAGCTATGGATGATTTCGGGATCTACGAACGTCTGAGCTGCTTTGACAATCTCAAGCTGTTCGCAAGACTGTATGGCATCGGAAATGCAGAAATAACATCTGTGCTCAAAAAGGTCGGGCTGTCTGACGCTGCAAAAACACCTGCTGGAAAACTCTCCAAGGGAATGACAGGCCGCCTGAAGCTCGCAAGAGCGTTTATGACCGATCCGGATGTACTTTTCCTGGATGAGCCAACGAATGGGCTTGACCCTGTTTCGGCAAATGAGATACACAAGATCATCCTCGCGGAAAAGGAACGCGGCAAGACAATCTTCCTCACGACCCACACGATGACGGAGGCAGAGAAGCTGTGCGGAAGCATCGCTCTTCTAAACGAAGGAAAGATCGTGGAGCGCGGCAGTCCGAAGGATATATGCCGAAGATACGATCATCAGCGTATGCTTAAGATACATCTCGCGGACGGCAGTGATATTGAGCTGCCGTACAACACAGATTCTGCTGCAAGGCTTTCCGAATTCATCGGAAAAGGTCTCGCGGAAACGATACACACCTCAGAACCCGATCTTGAAACGGTGTTCATGGAGCTTACAGGAAAGGAGCTTTCTGCATGAAGAACATATCTGCGATATTTCTCAAGCAAATGAAAGACACTCTTAAAAACAAGATGGTACTGATACAGTTCGTCATGTTCCCGGTACTGGCGGTAATAATGCAAAATGCGGTAAAGCCGGAAGGTATGCCCGAGCATTTCTTTGCAAAACTTTTTGCGGTAATGTTTGTGGCAATGGCGCCTCTTTCAAGTATGGCAGCGATAATCTCCGAGGAAAAGGAAAAGAACACTCTTCGCGTACTTATAATGAGCAGCGTGAAGTCTGCGGAATATCTTATCGGCATAGGGATATATGTATTCGTGATGTCTATGTTCGGTACGGCAGTATTTGCGATACTAGGCGGATACAGAGGAGCAGACCTTGCGATGTTCATTGCACTGATATGCACGGGGATACTGCTGTCCGGGCTCACCGGAGCCGTGATCGGAGTATTCTCGAAAAATCAGATGGCTTCCTCATCGCTTTCTGTTCCGGTATCGCTGGTCTTTTCTCTGCTCCCGATGCTTTCGATGTTCAACGAAAAGATAAAGGATATCGCAAGGATGACCTACTCTCAGCAGATAAGCGAGCTTATCAACGGTATCGGAAACTCGGATATCACTTCGGAAAGCATAGTGGTAATATCTGTGAATTTCTTGATAGCAGCAGTTCTCTTTATACTGATATACAAACGCAAGGGTCTTGAATAAGACATCTTAAGGAGAATACCTAAAGGATATTCTGGATAATTGAGGAATGATATAATATGCGTATGAGATCTTTTCCTGAATTCTTAAAGTGAGTAAGAATCAGAACATTTATGAAAACAAAGCTCCCGGAGTTTAAATTCCGGGAGCAATTTTTAATGAGCCACTGATCATTATTAATGGCAGAGTCGATAGGGTAAGATGAGCTGCAATTCATATTCAGAACGAAGGATCTGAAAGTGACTCTATCAATGAGTGCGGAAAGCATCATCTGATTTTCAAAAAATAGTGTCCCAAAGGGACACTATTTCAGATCAGGCTGTGATTATACTGACACTGAGCTTGACAATTCCTTAACTGCATGATATATTGATATTATGCAGTTCTGCACAGATCTTATTACTTCGGCAATTAATTACCTATAGAAATTTATAATGCATTTTGGGGAATATAGCTTCAATATTTATATGAGTTTATCGGTAAATAGTGCGTGCTCAATAACCGCCCTACGGGCGGTTATTGGCAGAAGCGGCTGCTTACTGCCGCTTCTGCTGCTGCAAATCAAAGATTTGCAGCGCACTACCTGATTAATGTCTGCTTATTGCTGACCTACGGTCAGCAATAGTGCAAGATTTTTGGGCTTATCAGCTCAAAAATCTTGCATTCAAAAAGCCGAAAAGCACTTCGAAGTTGCACTATTACGTACTTTTCGGCTTTTTGAGCAGACATTATTTAAGCATTTTAGTTCAGTGCTGCCGTTCAAGGCACTTTTCCGCATCCGCCTGAGAGCTTTTTACATGGTGATCATATATGACAAATTCTGATATCAATGCAAAGGAACTCCTGAAAGCAGCTCACGAAGCCGCAGAATATGCATATGCGCCATATTCCGACTTCAGGGTAGGGGCTGCCCTGCTCACGGAAGACGGCAGGATATTCACCGGCTGCAATATCGAGAATGCATCCTACGGCGCGACTAACTGCGCCGAGAGGACTGCTGTATTCAAAGCAGTATCGGAGGGCTGCCGCAGTTTTGCCGCGATAGCGATAGTGAACAACACAAAGGGCGGATATACCTTCCCATGCGGGATATGCCGTCAGGTGCTCGCGGAGTTTTCTCCGGGGATCATTG
This sequence comes from Oscillospiraceae bacterium, assembly GCA_024697725.1. GTDB lineage: Bacteria > Bacillota > Clostridia > Oscillospirales > Ruminococcaceae > RGIG4694. The sequence goes on along the minus strand of JAILFE010000222.1, from coordinate 29,403 downwards.
TCATACTCGAAAACGAAAGCGGCGAGCCGGAGCTTTATCCGCTGACAGAGCTCCTGCCGTGCAGCTTGCTCTGTGAAAGGAGTTATAAAGTGTTCAGAACTATCTCCGTGATACTCGGAGCGGCACTGCTCGTATGCACATACTTCACCGACAGGATATGCTCCGATGAGATATACCTCAACAGGATAAACGAACGCGAACGCTATACAAGACTCAACGCTGACCCGCATCAGCATTATGACGGATATACCGTCGAAGACCTTGGTCAAGGCTATTCGTCTCCGGAGGTCTTTTTCAGCAAGAAGCTCATAAAGGATTTCCCGGTGATATCACAGTATCCCGAACTCCCGACAGGCTGTGAGATAACCTGTGCGGCGGCGGTGCTGAACTATCTCGGCTTTGATGCGGACAAGACCGACCTTGCCGATCATTATATGCGTTCGAGCACAAAATTCTACACCGATAATGACGGCACGAACTACGGTCCCGACCCGTACATATGCTTTGCAGGTGATCCGCATAAAGACGGTTACGGCTGTTATGCTCCCGTCATCGGAAATACACTGAACGTTTATTTTGAAAAAAACGGAGTCTCGGACAAATACAAGGCGATATGCCTTGAAGACCTCAACTCCGCAGATATGGAAAAGCTCATAGATTCAGGCGTTCCTGTGATCGTATGGGCATCAAAGAACATGGATTTCTACAGGTATTCCGAACGCTCGGAATGGACAGCTATCGGAACGAGAAGAAAGATAAAATGGCTCGGCAATTCCCACACGCTCGTCCTTGTCGGGTATGACCCGAAAGCATACTATTTCATGGACTGCAATGATAAAAAGAACATAGTCCCTTACAGCCGCGATGATTTTATCGAGCGCTGGGAGGAAAACGGCTCGCAGGCAGTAATGATAAAGATCACAGAATAATGATCATCCGTCTGTATATTCATAAGCCGCTTTTGCCATTGCGAACATTATCATCAGGAAAGCGCTGTCGGATATCATCGTGCGGAAAAGAGCAAATACTGCTGTCAGAATATCCTGAGCATTCTTCCGCTTTGCATCCTGCTCCTTTGACAGAGCGCTCCTCATAATAAAGAATACCGCCGCAAAATGTACTGCCTCGGCAAGAACGACCCAATGCACACCCGTATAGCGGAATACCGAGAATACGAACGCTGCCGCGATCATGCACGGTATATCCGCCGCTATGGAACGCTTCACCGGTATCCCGGTGCGCATGAGCTTTGAAAAAAGCACCGTACATGGGATAGATATCACAAGTATCAGCATAACGAGCAGGATATTGCTCCCGACCGCCGAAGCGAAGAACAGCGAATAGAATTCAAGAGGAAATATCTTCCATAATATCAGCCACAAAATGACCGCAGCCATACAGCATATGACTGCGATCATTTTTTTGTTTCCCAATATCCTGCCGGCGTATTTTTTCAGATCTGCCATAATAATTCTCCCGATCCGTTAATTCTGTGCGGATTCTCACCGGAAAGCCTTGACGCCTTCGGAAAGGATAGGCACACAAAGCTTCAATACCTTATGCTCAACGGAAAAATCCGCACGCTGTGTGACAGTGTTTTCTCCGTCACAGTTGAGAACGAAAGTGTTCCCGTCGGACGAGAAGAACGAACCGCCGACTATACTTGTCAGATTTATCTTGGGAGATATATCCGCAACACCCATTTTATACATCGGTGCGAGATTGCATATCTCGACGAGATTGCAGGGAGCGGCAACAAGGAATTCAAATATCCCGTCATTGAGCTTTGCATTCGGAGCGGGACAGAACCCGCCGCCGTAATAGCTGGAATTGCAGACAGCCATGAGCGTATATGCCATACGTCTTTTTATCGGACGTATATCCCCGTTTTTTTCCTTAACATCAAGACGGGCATTTATGCAGTATGTCTTTTCTCCGAACAGACCTCCCATAAGACCGAGAGTATATGCCATAGATGCCGCTTTGGGTATCTTTCGTGAGATCTTGTCGGCGAGTATCTCGACTCTTGTGTCAAATCCGAGGCTCATGATACCTATGAAACAGAATGTACTGCCATTCGCCGTGACTCTGCCGAGATCGATATGTCTGATGAAAAATCTCGGAAGCCCGCCGATAAAGCCGAGCTCCTCTGCCGCCTTGTATGCGGAAGGTTTTTTCCCATACAGCTTTGAAGCAAAATCATTGCCCGAACCAAACGGGAGAACTGCCATCGGAGTATCGGTATGTACAAGACCGTTTGCGCATTCGTGTATAGTTCCGTCGCCGCCGCAGCATACGATCATGCAGTTTTTTCCGTAGATATCGGCAAAGCCAGCGGAAAGCCTCTGTGCTTCCCCGCGCTTGCTCGTATACACGATCTCGAGGCTGCTTCCGCGGCCGATACTGCTGAATTCCGACCTGATATCATCAATGAGCCGGAGATTCTTTCCGCCGCCGGAAACCGGATTTACCAAAAATATATATTTCATAGAAGTATCTTTCCCTTTTGCAAATGATACGAAAAGCAGTTCGACGCAGTATCAGATTCCGAGTATATCGGATGCGTTCCTTATCTCCTCTGCTGTCGGCGGAGATATACCCCTCAGCCGGTAATCTATACCGAGCTTTTCGTATTTCGCCACACCCAATGTGTGATAAGGCAGTATCTCTGTCCTTCTCACCGTTCCGAGCGTACCTATGAACCGTGACAGCCTTTTCAGATCATCCTCTCCCGAGGTGACACCCGGAACGAGAACATACCGTATCCACATATCCTTCCCTTTATCCGAAAGATAACGCGCCATAGCGAGTATATTATCGTTCGGTCTGCCTGTGAGAATACGGTGCTTTTCACTGTCGATATGCTTTATATCGAGTATGAAAAGATCGGTATTCTCCATAAGAGCATCAAACTCTGATATAAACGGCTCCGAAGGATCAAAGACCGCTCCCGAGGTGTCTATCGCAGTATTTATCCCGTTTTCATGAGCAAGTCTGAAAAGCTCCGTGACAAACCCTATCTGCATGAGCGGCTCTCCCCCGCTCACGGTAATGCCACCGCCGTCCTTCCAGTAGCTCCTGTAGCGGCAGGCAAGCGCGAGCGCCTGTGCGGGGGTATACTCCTTTCCGCCTCCGGTGCTCCATGTTTCGGGATTGTGGCAGTACATACACCGCATCGGACAGCCCTGCATGAAAAAGATGAATCTCACGCCGGGGCCGTCCGCTGCGCCGAAGCTCTCGGTCGAATTAACATATCCGATGATATCATTCTCAGATCCGTTCATGGAATGTCCTGCTTATGACATCGAGCTGCTGCTCGTGTGTAAGGTCGATGAACTTTACAGCATATCCGGATACACGTATCGTAAAGTTCGCGTATTCCGGCTTTTCGGGATGCTTCATAGCATCTATGAGCTTTTCAATGCCGAACACATTGACATTCAGATGATGTGCACCCTGGTCGAAATATCCGTCAAGGACATGAACAAGATTATCCGCTCTTTCATCATCATTGTGACCGAGTGCCTCCGGGTTTATGGACTGAGTATTCGATATTCCGTCGAGCGCCCACGTATAGGGCAGCTTCGCAAGCGAATTGAGAGATGCAAGAAGTCCTTCCTTTTCGGCTCCGTATGAAGGATTCGCCCCCGGTGCAAGAGGAGCCCCCGCAGGTCTGCCGTCGGGAAGATTGCCGGTATATTTTCCGTATACCACATTGGAGGTTATCGTCAGTATCGAGGTAGTGGGCTCGGAATGACGATAGGTATGGCGCATCTTTATCTTGGATATGAATTTCCCGAGAAGCTCAACTGCTATCTCATCTGCGCGGTCGTCGTCATTGCCGTAATGGGGGAAATCAGCCTCATTATCAAAATCGACAGCATAGCCCTCCTCATCGCGCATCACTCTTACTCTGCCGTATTTTACGGCGGAAAGGCTGTCCACCACATGAGAGAAGCCCGCGATGCCTGTTGCGAAGGTGCGGCGGACATCGGTATCTATGAGAGCCATCTGCGCCGCTTCGTAATAGTATTTATCGTGCATATAGTGGATAAGATTCAGAGTGTTCACATAAAGATCAGCCAGCCAGTCCATCATGACATCAAATTTCTCAATGAGTGTGTCATAATCAAGATAATCACCCTCTATCCTGCGGTAATACGGCGATATCTGCTGTTTCATGACGGTGTCGTATCCGCCGTTTATCGCATAGAGAAGGCACTTTGCAAGATTTGCCCTTGCTCCGAAGAACTGCATCTCCTTGCCTGTCTGAGTTGCCGAAACACAGCAGCAGATAGAGTAGTCATCCCCCCACACGGGTTTCATGACATCATCGTTCTCGTACTGGATAGAGCTCGTCCTGACGGATATCCCGGCAGCGTATTTCTTGAATTTCTCAGGGAGCCTTGAACTGTAAAGCACGGTGAGGTTGGGCTCGGGAGATGGCCCCATATTTTCAAGAGTATGCAGGAAACGGAAATCATTTTTCGTGACCATAGGTCTGCCTTCTATAGTCATGCCGCCGACTTCGAGAGTTGCCCATACAGGGTCGCCGGAAAAGAGCTCGTTATATGAAGGTATCCTTGCGAATTTGACCATGCGGCACTTCATTACGAAATGGTCAATGAGCTCCTGTGCCTCGGATTCGGTAAGGGTGCCTTCTTTGATATCTCTTGTAATATATATATCAAGGAAGGTCGATACTCTGCCGACTGACATAGCTGCGCCGTTCTGGGTCTTTATCGCGGCAAGATATCCGAAATAGAGCCACTGTACCGCCTCACGCGCATTCTCAGCGGGTCTTGATATATCAAAGCCGTACATCTGCGCCATTTCCTTCATAGCGCCGAGAGCCTTTATCTGGTCTGCGACTTCCTCCCTCAGACGGACGATATCGCCTGTCATACGGTTCTTTCCTATATAGTACATATCGTTCTTCTTGCATTCGATAAGATAATCTATACCGTAGAGAGGTATGCGGCGGTAATCCCCGACTATCCTGCCGCGCCCATAGGTATCTGGCAGACCGGTGAGGATATGGCTCTTTCTTGCAAGTCTCATTTCCGGAGTATATACATCAAACACGCCCTGATTATGCGTTTTATGGTATTTTGTGAATATCTCATGCAGCTTTGCGCTCGGGGTATAGCCGTAATTCTCGCACGCCTGCTCCGCCATTTTTATACCGCCGTAGGGCATGAAGGCGCGTTTCAGCGGCTTGTCTGTCTGAAGTCCGACTACCTTTTCAAGATCCTTCATGGAATCGTCTATATATGCAGCGCCGTAAGCTGTAAGTCCCGATACGACTTCTGTTTCCATATCGAGCACTCCGCCCTTTTCGCGTTCCTCCTTCTGGAGCTCCTGCAACCGCGCCCAGAGCCTGTTCGTCGCCTCGGTGGGAGGCGTAAGGAAGCTCTCGTCGCCGTCATACAGTGTGAAATTGCGGTTGACAAAATCCCTTACATCGATCTCTCTTTTCCATTTTATGCCGTCAAAGCCTCTCCATGCATTTGTTTCGGTCATAAATATCACCCTTTCGATCTCATAATTTTCTCTTCACATTTTTTCGGTGCCGGGATATCCGGCAGGTATAAGTGCAGGGTCACGTCAGCTGCATACTGTAAAGCTTATCTCTTGACGGATAATATCCTGAAAGAAAAGCTTTCCTCGGGTTCGAGCGTGAAAACATTTATCCCCGTATCAACATCGAGCAGATATTCCGTACCGCCGGATGTCCCGCGCACCGATGCGCCGGCAGGCTCGAAATACTGCGGGACTGCCGTAATGGGCAGGAAAATATTGCACAGATTCATTGTACGTGCCTGTTTGAGATAATCGCTGCACGAATCATATTCCTGCTCGGAAATGAAGAACCTGTATCTCTCTGCAAGGAGCTGATAATCAACACAGTCATTTATCCTGGGAGCGGGCGATTGTATCTCGGCAAACACCGACTCACTGCGGTTTGCTGCCGAGGCGATATCATCCTTCCGCAGATAAGACACGCCGTATACGACCAGAATATTTATCAGCCTGTAGGCAAGATAAAATATCAGCAGCCGCAGTATAAAAAATAGTATACTCTTTATTATCACCTTTATGAACTCCGTTGCAAGCTGTAAGGAGTCCTGTTTTTCTTCTGACACGGACATACGTTCACGACCTCCATTATCATAATTCCTGTATCACGCGGTAGAGCTGCTCGGCAGTATCGCCGGATACTCCCGCTGCTGCGGCAAGCTCCTCGGCGGATGCTTCCTTCATCGCAGCTTTTGTCTTATACTTCATAAGGAGCTTCTGTGCCTTTTTCTCACCTATCCCCTTCACCTTTGTAAGTTCAAGGGAATAAGCCTCATTTTTATGTCTTGCACGCTGATAAGTTATCGAAAATCTATGCACCTCGTCCTGTATGCGGGTAATGAGCATGAACGCCGCCTTCTTTTCAGTGACGGATATCTCCCCTCCGCCTGTTGCGATAGCGCGTGTGCGATGACGGCTGTCCTTTACCATCCCGAAAAGCGGGACATCTATCCCGAGCTGCGAGAGCACCGGAGCGACCGCATTGACCTGTCCCTTTCCGCCGTCGAGAAGTATCAGATCGGGCAGACGCTTGAAGCCCTCGTCGTTCTCTTCATCGTCAAGATAACGGCTGAAACGCCTTTGGAGGACCTCTGCCATGCTCGCATAGTCGTTCTGTATATCAACTGTCTTCAGAGAGAATTTTTTATATGCCTTTTTGAGCGGTCTGCCGTTTTCAAAGACGACCATGCCCGATACCATTGCATCCGAACCGATATTAGATATATCGTATGACTCGATATATTCGGGTATCTTTTCAAGTCCGAGAACGGATGCAAGCTCTTCGAGAGCGATTATCTCCCTGCCCGTCCTGCCGACTCTTATCGAAAGATATTCACCCGCATTCGCCTTTGCAAGCGCCAGAAGGCGGGCATCGCGTCCCTTTTTCGGACATATTATGCTGACAGCCTTTCCCGCGCGTCTGCGAAGGAGCTGTTCGAGCAGCTCTGCACTTTCGGGAAGCTCCTCGGTTATCACCTCGCGCGGTATCTCGCGCCCATTGGAATAGTACTGCCCGATGAATCCTTCGAGAAGATCGTCTTCGCTGTCGTCATCGCCGAGAAAGAATTCCGCCCTGTCGGTAAGTCTGCCGCCGCGGTATACTATCACTGCCGCACACGCCTGACCGCTGTTCTTTGCGATGGCGATCACATCTGCGTCGGGCATATTATCCTCTATTATCTTCTGTTTTTCGGCGGCACGCTTTATGGCGTTTATCCTGTCGCGCAGACGGGCTGCCGCTTCAAAATCCAGCTCATCGGATGCCCTGTTCATCTCCTCTGTGAGCTTTTCCACGGACTTCATGGAGCCGCTCTTTATATATTCGACCGCCTCATCAATGAGCGAATTATAATCTTCCTGTGAGATACATCCGGTGCATACCCCCATGCACTGTTTTATATGATAATTCAGACAGGGGCGTCCTCTGCCTATCTCCTGCGGGAATTTCCTGCGGCAGTCGGGAAGCGCGAACATCTTGTTTGCCTCTGTGACCGCCTGCTTTGCGACATAGGCGCTGGTATACGGTCCGAGATAGGTCCCGCCGCCCTTTTTCTGCATCTCGGCAGTTATCCGCGGATAGGGCTCATCAGATATCCTTATATAGCAGTATCCCTTGTCGTCTTTCAGCAGGATATTGTATTTCGGGGAATACTGCTTTATCATCGAGCATTCGAGCACAAGCGCCTCATATTCGCTGTCTGTTACGATAAAGTCATAATCATATACGTGCTCGACCATTTTTGCGACCTTGGGAGTATGGTCGGGAGATCTGCAGAAATAGGATGTGACGCGGTTCCGGAGATTCTTGGCTTTTCCGACATATATGATATGACCTGTTTTGTCCTTCATATGATATACGCCGGGCGATGTTGTGAGCTTTGATGTCTTTTCACGGAGATATTCGAGCCGGTCATTCATAGCAGATCACCCCCTTTCAGAACAAAAAGCAGCTGCTTCTATAATTATTATACATCATTTGCTCCGTTTTTGCAATATGATAATAATAAAGAATAAACAGGTCATTATTCGTGCCGAAACTGCATATATTTTACAAAAATGACCCTGAACATGGAGTGTGATGAAATGAGCTTTACATTCAGTGAACTGCGCAGAAAAGAGGTCATCAGCATAAAGAACGGAGAAAAGCTCGGGTTTGCGGACGATGCCGAACTCGACAGCAGCGATCATTCTCTGAAAGCGCTGATAATATTCGGAAGAGCGCATTTTTTCGGGCTTCTCGGCAGGGATGACGACATAATCATACCTGCAGACAGCATACACACGATAGGGAGAGATACCGTTCTTGTGACGGGAGAAGGGTATTTTTCAACAAAAAGCGATAGCTGAAACACAAAAAAATCATACAGAAAACCGAACGAAATATCTTGCAAACTGCGGAATTATATGGTATAATAATTACTGCAATTCGCACGCCGCTGTTTTTGACGTTGGTGTCCGCAGAAAACGGATAAGCGTCGGATATGACACGGCGGAGGAAAATAACCAAATTTTACGGAGGAATCAAATCATGGGCGTAGTATCAATGAAACAGCTTCTCGAAGCAGGCGTACATTTCGGTCATCTCACAAAGAGATGGAACCCCAAAATGGCACCGTATATCTTTACCGAAAGAAACGGTATCTATATCATCGACCTTCAGAAGACTGTAAAGAAGCTTGACGAAGCATATGCTTTCGTCCGCAGCGTTGCTGAAGAGGGCGAGAACGTTCTCTTTGTCGGCACAAAGAAGCAGGCGGGAGATTCGATCAAGGAAGAGGCTTTAAGAGCAGGCGCTTATTATGTAAACGCAAGATGGCTCGGCGGCATGATGACAAACTTCAAGACTATCCAGAGAAGGATCGCAAGACTCGAGCAGCTCCACAAGATGCAGGAAGACGGCACATTCAACCTTCTCCCCAAGAAGGAAGTTGTAAAGCTCGAACTTGAGATCGAAAAGCTCGAAAAATATCTCGGCGGTATCAAGGATATGAAGAGACTCCCCGGCGCACTCTTCATCGTTGACCCCCGCAAGGAAAAGATCGCGGTATCCGAAGCAAGAAAGCTCGGTATCCCCATCGTTGCAATCGTAGATACAAACTGCGATCCCGATGATGTTGACTATGTTATCCCCGGCAATGACGATGCTATCAGAGCCGTAAAGCTCATCGCAGGCGCTATGGCAGATGCCATCATCGAGGGCAGACAGGGTCAGCAGGACAACGCAGAGGAAACAGCAGAGGCTGAGGCTGCATCCGAAGAAGCAGCTGAATGATCCGCTGAACGCGGCATACAGAAAATACCCGACGATATCGGGTATTTTTATGGGATGATACAGGTATTGAAAGTATAATGCCTTACAAATATAAACGGAGGAATGTAAAATGGCAAAGATATCCGTACAGGAGATCAAGGATCTTATGAAATCCACAGGCGTCGGCATGATGGACTGCAAGAACGCTCTTACAGAGGCTGACGGCAATGTAGATGAAGCTATAAAGATACTTCGTGAGAAGGGTCTTTCAACTCAGCAAAAGAAGAGCTCGAGAGTTGCGGCAGAGGGTATCGTTACAGCAGTTGTTGAAGGAAATGTCGGTGCAGTTCTCGAAGTGAACATCGAAACAGACTTCGCAGCAAACAATGACGAATTCAAGGCATTCGTTGCAGCAACAGCAAAGACTGTCATCGACAGCAATCCTGCCGATATCGACGCTCTCAAGGCTGCAAAGATCTCCGGCGGCGACAAGTCCGTTGAGGAATCGCTCCAGGATCTCTTCATCAAGATCAGAGAAAATATGGTCATCCGCCGCTTCACAAGGCTCGAAGGTACACTCGTATCCTATGTTCACGACGGCGGCAGGATCGGCGTTATGGTAAAGCTCGACACAGACCTCCCCGCTGACAAGGTATATGAGGTCGGCAAGAACTGCGCTCTCCAGATCGCAGCTATGAGCCCCTCTTTCCTCAACAAGGAATCCGTAACAGCTGATGTTATCGAAGAAGAGAAGAAGATCATCATCGCTCAGATGAACGAAGACCCGAAGATGGCTTCCAAGCCCGATCAGGTAAAGAGCAAGATCGCAGAGGGCAAGCTCGGCAAGTATTATTCCGAGAACTGCCTCCTCGAGCAGGATTTCGTAAGATCCGACATCTTCGACGGCACAGTAGGCAAGTATGTTGAGAACGCAGCCAAGGAACTCGGCGGCAGCATCAAGGTAGTTGACTATGTACGCTTTGAGAGAGGCGAGGGCGTAGAGAAGAAGGCAGAGAACTTTGCCGAGGAAGTTGCAAATATGGCAAAGGGCAACGGCTGAGACTGATCCTTACAACAGCATAATTATCCGCCGCTGCATGATGATATCGTGCAGCGGCTTTCTGTTATATACTGACAAAAAGGCGGCATCACACGATACCGCCTGTATTTTATCCCACCAGCTCTATGACCGTATCAGAACTGATCCGCCCAGAGCTTGATCTTGTCCTTGCTTATCTCATTCGGGAAACGGCGTCCTTCAATGAGCTCGGCGCCGACGCATGATGGTGCGAGCTCACTGTTGGTGCTGCCCATTCCGCTCGAACCGGAGGTGGCGAACGGGACTATCTTCTTGCCTGTGAGATCATAGCTTTCAAGGAATGTGTTTATTATCGTGGGTGCAACATACCACCATATCGGGAAACCAAGGAATATAACGTCATACTGCGCGATATTCTCGACCTTTGAAGCGACCGGCGGACGAAAAGACTTGTCATTCATCTCGATACTGCTGCGGCTGTTCTTGTCCTGCCAGTCGAGATCGGCTTCGGTATACGGTGTTTCGGGCTTTATTTCAAAAAGATCTGCACCTTCGACCTCGGCAAGTGCAGCAGCGAGCCTTCTTGTCATACCGCTCGCACTGAAATACGCTACAAGTTTTTTACCCATAAAACAAGCCTCCGTTTCCTGTTACCATCCTGCTGTATACACTGATGTCAAAAGCAATCAGCATGACGGGCAAGCCTCATATATGCTGCATCAGCTGTTATTGTATTGATTATATCATATCAACAATAGAAATCAAGCGCACATATTTTAAATAAATGTTAATAGCATGAGAACGCACCTTTGGGAACAGACTTTATTACGGCAGAACGGCACTTGATTACAGTTTGGTAACAGCAAATGTCGGCTGTATGGGCGTTTGTGTGGTATTTTTGTATGATATGCAACAAATGATGCCCTGTATGTGGAAAAAAATGTATCAGATTTCAATCCAAATCTCTTTAAATTATCTGATAAATGTGATATAATAAAGGTTATGGGACAGTGTGTAACAATGCTGTCATACTCCGATATGTTCTGCTGTAGTGTTTATGCGGAAATGAAGAGACACTGTCATTGTGAAGAACAAAGGACAGCAAAATACGACGGTAACGCCGCGGATCGTATACCAGAATAAAGAGATCCTGCGCCGCTATGCGTTTTGTATGGGAGATAATGATTTGGATAAGTTTATAATCAAAGGCGGACGCCGCCTTGAGGGCGAAGTTTCGGTGAGCGGAGCGAAAAACGCCGCCGTCGCCATAATCCCTGCCGTCATTCTTGCAGACGGTCCGTGCATTCTTGAAAATGTTCCCAATATAAGTGATGTATCCATATCTCTGCGCATCCTCTATGAAATGGGCGCACAGGTAAAAACACTCGGTTACAATACTTTCCTGATCGACGCTACTACCATAACCGAGCCTATAGTACCCTATGAGATGGCAAAGCATATGCGTGCATCCTACTATTTCCTCGGCACTCTCCTCGGAAAGTTCAACCGTGCGCGCGTTTCGATGCCCGGCGGCTGCTATCTCGGAGACCGCCCGATAGATCAGCATATCAAGGCTTTCTCCGCTCTCGGAGCACAGTGCAATCTCGATCACGGCATGATAGATATCAACGCCGGATCGCTCATAGGCGCACAGATATATTTTGACTTCGTAACAGTCGGCGCAACGATCAATACAATGCTCGCCGCAGTAAAAGCAAAGGGACTTACGGTAATAGAGAACGCCGCAAAGGAACCTCATGTTGTCGATCTTGCGAACTTCCTCAATTCAATGGGTGCCGATATCATGGGAGCCGGTACCGATGTCATCAAGATAAAAGGCGTGAGATCCCTCAAGGGAACGAATTACGCCATTATCCCCGACCAGATCGAAGCAGGCACATATATGGTCGCTGCTGCTGCAACAAGAGGAAATGTCCTTATAAAAAACGTTATCCCCAAGCATCTTGAATCTATTACCGCCAAGCTCGAAAAAATAGGCGCTACCGTCGAGGAATTCGACGATAGTGTAAGAGTTTCGGTGGATGGTCCTCTGGTACGCACAAATATAAAGACCATGCCGCATCCGGGCTTCCCTACCGATATGCAGCCGCAGTTCTCGACTCTGCTCTGCACTGCCGCAGGTACGAGCATAGTCACGGAGGATATATTCAATAACCGTTTCCGCTATGTCGAGCAGCTCAGGAGAATGGGCGCGAACATCTCTATCGACGGTAAAGTCGCAGTCATCGAAGGCGTAAGTTATCTTATGGGCGCACCGGTCACAGTTCCCGATCTGCGTGCAGGCGCCGCGCTCGTGATCGCAGGTCTTGCGGCACGCGGTATAACCGAGATAGAGGATATCTACCACATCGAGCGCGGATATGAGGATATCGAACGCAAACTTCAGGGACTCGGCGCGGATATCTCAAGGAAATCCGTTCCCGGCGGGACTTCATCATCGCATAAGGTCGCTCTCTGATGGATTTGCAGTCCCTCTAATATGTAAACACGCCGCGGGCATTGAGAAATGCTCCGCGGCTTTTTATATTACAGATCATTTAACAGTGTATGATACAGCTGACAAACCAAATTGTAAATTTTTTGTTACTTTTGCTTAAATAATAAGTTTTTTTATTATTCGGTCTTTCAATTTATAAAACAATGTGGTATAATTATACTGATATTATATCTGCTGCCCGTGATAATTGCATCAGATTGCCGGCAGCAACGAACGGAGGATCACTATGAAATTCTTTTACAGAGCTATGTGGCTGGCAGTCGCATTCTGCGGCGGTGTTTCATTTATCGGAGTGTTCTCGGCAGTCCTCAGATCGACAAAGACCAAATACGTCGAGGTCTGACGGCGGTATAATCGACAGTGCTTCACGCCGCAAGGCGGCAAATACGGCGAATTTCGGAAATGATCTCAGATCATTCCCGAAACAGCGCTCATATAATTTCTCGGCACAAAAGGATGAAAGAAATGAACAAATACAAAAAGCTTATGGGCAATACGCTCGTATTTGCCATAGGGCAGCTCAGCGCAAAACTGCTGAGTTTTTTTCTGCTGCGTCTGTATACCGGCGTACTTGCCGAAAATGAATACAGCAAGGCCGATCTGCTTTATAGCACGCTCAATGTGCTGGTGCCTATAGTCACGTTTTCAATGGCAGATGCAATAATACGGTTCGGTCTTGACAAGGCGTATGACCGCCGCAAGGTCTATACCTCGGCTAATTTCATGACGCTGATCGGCATGACGATATTTGCTGCGACCACTCCCCTGTGGAACCTGACATCGTACTACAACGGATATACCTTCCTGCTTTTCGTATACTGCTTTTTCAGTGTGTTCAGACTTCAGGCGTCATATTATATACGCGCCTGCGGATATGTGCGGCTGTTTGCGATCGACGGCATATTTGCGACGCTCACGCAGTTCTTGTTCAATCTGCTGTTCATGCTCGTCCTGAAGCTCGGTATAACAGGATATATCCTTTCATTCATCGCATCGGACCTCATATCCTTTATCTGCCTGATACTGTTCGGCAGACTGAACAGATCATTTGATTTCAAATTCATCGATGCCGACCTTATCAAGGAAATGCTGAAATTCTCGGCTCCGCTGATACCGACCTATCTGCTCTGGTGGATAACGCAGTATTCGGATAAATTCTTCGTTATACGTATGGTCGGTGAAACGGCGAACGGCATATACGCCGTATCCTACAAGATACCGACACTGCTGATGCTCGTCACGACAATGTTCTACAATGCATGGCAGATGTCCTCTATCGAGGAGAAGGACAGCAGCACTCTCGGAAAATTCTACCGCAACGTATTCGGCGCTTATACATCGATAATATATCTTGCAGCGGGCGCTCTGATACTTATCGTAAAGCCTATGCTCGCTATGCTCACACCTGCCGGAAAATATGAAGGTGCGGAGCTCTATACCCCGATACTTATAATCGCAATGATATTCCAGTGCTTCTGTCAGTTCCTTTCAAGCATATACAGCGTCAAAAAGAAGTCTTTCAACAGCCTTTTCACGGCGCTCACGGCGGCAGCGGTGAATATCCTGCTAAATCTCCTGCTTATCAAGCAGTTCAAGGTCTACGGTGCTGCGATAGCGACCGCCGCGTCGTATTTCGTATGCTTTGCCGTGCGCATTTTCGACGCAAGGCAGTTCATACCGTTCAAGGTCGATTTTCTCAGGCTCGGGCTCAATACCGCTGTGCTTATCGGAATGTGCATACTTTCGGTAAAACAGCCCAAGCTGCATATCGTGTGGCTCATCATACTGTTCTGCCTGCTGCTGCTGTTCAATTTCGCCGCTCTGTACAGGACTGCGAAAAAGATACTCTCATCAAGGAAAAACCGCACACGTACAGCCTGACGGCAGTAAAATTCTACGGAGAATAAATACAGATGACTGAAAAAGACTTGCTTGAAGCATTTGACGGAAAGCAGGATAAGGATAAAGAAAAGAAAATATCGTTGCACGCCGTATTCGTTTTTCTGAGCATCGCGGAGGCCGTGGTCGTACTGATACTCGCCGCATCACTTATCAGCGCGGTGAGAAAGAACAGGGATTATGAGCTGTACATAGCAGCTATGGCGACCGATGTCGATGAATATGAAGCCAAGGAAGATGATTCCTCAGAACACGAAGAGATACCGCTTTGCACCTATGATCTTTCCCGTCTGACAAAGCGCGGCGGATTCATGTATTATGAAGGCGATGACGCAGCCTCGAAGGTCGGTATAGATGTCTCTTATTTCCAGGGTGATATCGACTGGGAAAAGGTGAAGGAAAGCGGCGTCGATTTTGCAATGATACGCATCGGCTACCGCGGCTATGAGAGCGGCGCTATAAAGCTTGACAAAAAATTTGATGAGTATATGACCGGTGCCGCAAAAGCGGGGATCGATACCGGAGTCTACTTTTTTTCACAGGCAGTGAGCGAGAGCGAAGCAGCCAGTGAAGCGGAATTTGTGATATCACATCTGAAAGGATATGATGTGACATATCCCGTTGTATTCGACTGGGAGATAATCGGAGAGGAATCCGCAAGAACAAATGATATCCCCGTGAGGATACTCACCGACTGCACGGTACGCTTCTGCTCTGATATAGCGTCTGCGGGATATAAGCCGATGATATATACGAACACCCGTCAGGCACTTGTTCATATTGATATGAGCGAGCTCACGGAATATGACATATGGCTTGCGGAATATGACGATAAGCCGTCATATCCGTATGATTTCAAGATATGGCAGTACGCCTCTGATGCAATAATCCCCGGCATAGAGAATGAAGTTGATGTGAATATCAGCTTTGTTGACTATTCTCACAGTGATGATGAAAACGATAATGTAGAAAACACTTCACAAGCGGACAAATCGGAATGATAAATGACTTCCGGGAGCTATCGGTCATACCGTAGGAAACAAATGTATACATACCGGGTGGATTATTTTATCGGGTATGAAAAATATTGCGTTAATATATTGACATTTCATACAATATGCTGTATTATTTTATATGAGTAATGTATTTTTTTGGAGGAATTGAATTGATATTTTCCGGAAAAAAACAGATCATGAGGGTATCCGCTGCTGTTCTTGCAGCCGCCGTCATGCTTGCGGGCTGCGGCAAGAAGAAGGAAGAAGCAGGATCGGAACTGCCCGCATATTCTGGCGTCCTGTCCAAGATAAAGCTCGGGATGCCTCAGAAGAAGGTGCTTGCACTCAACAATCAGGAGGAAGTATTCTACGAAAATGATACCGTTCTCTGGTGTGTGAACACCGATACCGATATCATGGAGGTCCGCGATATCATCCCCTCGGACAAC
Organism: Oscillospiraceae bacterium; assembly: GCA_024697725.1. GTDB lineage: Bacteria > Bacillota > Clostridia > Oscillospirales > Ruminococcaceae > RGIG4694. The sequence continues at coordinate 13,172 of JAILFE010000222.1, read as the reverse complement.
GGATATTACTACTGCGATGATTCTCTTATAACCTACGAATTCAACGTCAACAAAAAGACGCAGGATTATACCCTGAAGGCGTATCAGGAAGAAGTGACCTGCCTTATCGACAGGGATACCGCGGTATCATACTACGAGAGCAAGGTCAAGCAGCTTGCGGAAAAATACAAGCCTATCGAGGACTATGTCACTGCTGTGACCGGCACCGAGGACGTGGATATGCACCTCGAATACGAAACAGTGTTGAAAATGTCGAGCTTTTCCGTCACGGCATCGATGACCCTTTCCTATGATACGGTCGATGGCGCGGAGGGCTATTACTGCACACATATCTCGATCAAGGTCAAGGAACTCGATACAAAGACTGCTGTGACAGTCGGCAGCGAATCCGAAGATAAGAAGGACAGCAAAAAAGACGAAAAGAAGGAAGAAAAGACCGAAGCCGAAGAGAAAAAAGAATAAGTATCAAGTCGAATTTGCCGTATAACGGCATCAAATAACGAAAGGAATGGTAAATAATATGAATAATCTTGGTAATATGCCTGAAGTGAAGCTCGGTATCTGCGCCGTAAGCCGCGACTGTTTCCCAATGAGTCTTTCCGAGGGCCGCAGAAAAGAAGTAGTCAAAGCCTGCAAGGCAGCGGGGATCGATATATACGAATGTCCCGTTACCGTTGAGAGCGAAAGCGATATGCTCAAGGCTCTTGACGATATCAAAGCCAATGACGTTAACGCTCTCGTGGTATATCTCGGCAACTTCGGCCCCGAATCTGCTGAGACACTGCTTGCAAAGCGCTTTTCGCTCCCTGTTATGTTTGCAGCTGCTTCGGAGGAAACAGGCGGCAATCTTATCGACGGCAGAGGCGATGCTTTCTGCGGTATGCTCAATGCATCCTATAACCTTGCACTGCGCGGCGTAAAGGCGTATATCCCCGAATATCCCGTAGGCACGGCAGATGAGGTCGCATCCATGATAAAGGATTTCATCCCCGTTGCAAGAACGATACTCGGTCTCAATTCTCTCAAGATCATCTCCTTCGGCCCCCGTCCGCAGGACTTCCTTGCCTGCAACGCCCCGATCGCACGTCTTTATGACCTCGGCGCAGAGATCGAGGAGAACTCCGAGCTCGATCTTTTCGCTGCCTACAACGCACACAAGGACGACAGCCGCATACAGAGCGTTATCGACGATATGGCAAAGGAGCTCGGCGAAGGCAACAAGATGTCCGGCATACTTCCGAGGCTCGCACAGTATGAGCTCACCCTCACAGACTGGGCAGAGGCTCACAAGGGCGAAAGAAAGTACGTTATATTTGCAAACAAGTGCTGGCCTTCCTTCCAGACACAGTTCGGCTTCGTTCCCTGCTACGTGAACAGCCGTCTTGCCGCAAGAGGCATCCCTGTATCCTGCGAGGTCGATATCTACGGCGCTGTCAGCGAATACATCGGTCAGTGCGTATCCGACGATGTCGTTACTCTGCTTGATATCAACAACACCGTTCCTTCCGATACATACAACAATGATATCAAGGGCAAATTCGATTATAAGCTCACAGATACATTCATGGGCTTCCACTGCGGAAATACCGCATCCTGCAAGCTCACGAGCCACACGATGAAATATCAGCTCATCATGCACCGCGGTCTTGAGCCCGACAAGGAGCCCGATATCACCAGAGGTACGCTCGAAGGCGATATCATCCCCTCTGAGATCACTCTCTTCCGTCTCCAGAGCACCGCTGATGCAACTCTCTCTGCATACATCGCAGAGGGCGAAGTACTTCCCGTGCCCACACGCTCGTTCGGCGGCATAGGAATAATCGCAATAAAGGAAATGGGACGCTTCTATCGCTATGTGCTTATAGAGAAGCACTATCCGCATCACGGAGCTATCGTATTCTCCCACAGCGGAAAGGCACTCTTCAATGTGCTCAGATATCTCGGCGTAAAGGATATCGGCTTCAACCGTCCCGCAGGCAATTTCTATCCTGAAGAAAATCCCTTTGCATAAAGCATAAATAACTATCATTCGGTGTCCGCTTGTAAGCAGTCCCCTGCTGCAAGACGGACACTGATTTAGCGTAAATCGTTAGGTATTTGTATCATCCGGGAGATATCGGAGGCAAAAATGAAAGTCAAATGGAATTCCAAATATACGACTGTATCGGTATATGCACTGATAACATTCACTCTCGGACTGATAATATATCGTCTGATGAATAACCTTTCGGGAGCAAACAGCGTTCTCAAAAATGTGGTAAAAGTGCTTTCCCCTATGATATGGGGCGTGTGCATCGCATATGTCCTCACACCGGTCATGCTGTCTCTTGAAAAGATATCATCAAAGCTGACAGGCAAAAAAAAGCCTCATCCCAAGCTTGACCGCGTCATAGCGACGATATTGTCAATGCTTTTCTTTATCGTGATAATCGCAGGACTGTTTGCGATCATCATACCTAACGTTATCGATAGCATAATGGGGATATTCAATAATTTCGGGACATATATGACCAATCTCGAAAACTGGGTAGACAAGCTGCTCAACAATTATCCCGAGATATCCAATATCCTGAACAGCAAATTTGAAGAGATAACACGCACCCTGGAGACATATGTAAATAATCTCATCCCGAAGCTCGGAGATCTCGTCGTGAAGGTAAAGGACGGCGCACTCTCGTTCGTAGGAGCTATCAAGGATTTCCTGATCGGAGTTATAGCCGCTGTCTATTTCCTGCTGGACAAGGAGCATTTTCAGGCACAGCTCAAAAAGATCATCAAGGCGCTGTTCCCCGAGAGATTCGCTGCCGAGTTCCTGCGCATATGCACAAAGGCAAATGCATCGTTCAGCGGCTTTATATCCGGAAAGCTTGCCGATTCGCTCATAATAGGTATTCTCTGCTTTATCTGTATGTCGATAATGCAGTTCGATTATGTGCTGCTCATCAGCGTTATCGTCGGCGCTACCAATATTATACCGTTCTTCGGACCGTTCTTCGGAGCGATACCGAGTGCTCTGCTCCTGCTGCTCTCATCCCCAAATCAGGTGCTGCCGTTCATTCTTCTCATAGTAGTCCTCCAGCAGCTCGACGGAAATGTAATAGGTCCCAAGATCCTTGGAAATTCCACCGGACTTTCCGCTTTCTGGGTAATGTTTGCGATCATCGTCGGCGGCGGACTTTTCGGATTCCCGGGAATGGTGATCGGTGTGCCGATATTCGCTGTGATATACTCCATTACGGATGAGTTCATTGATTTCATGCTCAAGCGCAAGGGGCTTTCGGAACTCACCTCAGATTATGCTCCCGTTCCTGCGATACATGACGAGAAAAAGTCCGCTGACCGCAACCGGAAAAAGAGCTTCAGGCTATGGAAGCCAAATAAGGATACACCCGATGATAATACTGAAAACACTGTGAATAATGAAGAGAACGATGCCGGCGAAGAATGATACCCGTTCTTTGATCCTGATACAGAAAGGTGATAAGTATATTGCTTTACAAATATGAGACTCATATGCATACCTCGGAAGGTAGCCTCTGTTCTTCGAGCACTGCCGAGGAAATGGCGATAAAATATAAATCCGAGGGCTATACCGGAGTGTTCGTGACAGATCATTTCTTCAACGGCAACTGCGCCGTCCCGAAGGATCTGCCGTGGGACGAAAAGGTAGACAGGTACTGTCTCGGATATGAACATGCCAAAGCAAAGGGCGATGAGATAGGTCTTGATGTGTTTTTCGGCGTCGAATTCGGTAACGGAGAGACGGATCTCCTCACCTACGGCATTGACAAGCAGTGGCTGAAGGCACACCCCGAGATAATGGATATGCCGTTTGAGGAATATGTGCCGTTTGCAAGATCAGAGGGCGCTATGGTGATACAGGCCCACCCGTTCAGGGAGGCTCCGTATATACATAAATTCGTGCTCGTACACGGCGTTGACGGCATAGAGATACTAAACGATTCCATGCGCGGCGACAGGAGCATATTCAACGACCGCGCAAAGATATACGCAGGATGGTATGATCTGCCTGTGACTGCCGGCTCCGATGCCCACAATACCACCGACAGATTCTACGGCGGCGGTATTGCTCTGGAGCACAGGATAAAGTCGCCGTCCGATTATATCTCTGCCGTAAAGGAAAGAAAGCTTTCTTTCCTGCTTTCAGGCGGGAATTATATTGAATTGCAGTAGTATTACCGCCGCTGAAATGCAGCAGCATTTTACAAAAGCACTGCATAATTCACAAAAAATTAACACTTTTTTGTTTAAAGTATGCTAAAATAATTTTGTATATAAAAGTGCGGTACAGGATCGTGTGATGGTCACCGCTGAAAACATATCCCGTTTTCCGGCGATTATTCCGCATAATATCGAAAGGATGACCGTATAATGTCAAACAGACTTTTTCAGGGACTTATTCATCAGATGCGTGATACGATGGACTGCGTTATCGGCGTTGTAGATACCTCTGCAACGATCATTGCGTGCAGCGATCTCACAAAGATCGGTTCAACAAACGAGTTCGTATCTCTCGATCTCAGCGATTCACATGATATATTTGTGCGCGACAACTATACCTATAAGCCCTTTGGCTCACATATAAAGCCCGATTATGCAGTATTTGTCGAGGGAACAGACGAAAGTGCCGCAAAATATGCAAGTATCCTTGCGATCACTCTTTCGAGCATAAAGCAGTATTACGATGAAAAATACGACAGGAACAATTTCATAAAGAATGTCGTTCTCGATAACGTCCTTCCCGGTGATATCGTCGTAAAGGCGCGCGAACTGCATTTCAATTCCGATGTGAACAGAGTTGTTCTGCTCGTAAGGATAATCTCCTCGAACGATGTATCTGCTTATGATGTTATACAGAATCTTTTCCCCGACAAGGCGAAGGATTTCGTGTTCAATATCTCCGAGACAGATATCGTTCTCGTCAAGGAGGTCAAGAGCAATATCGAATCCAAGGATCTTGAAAAGCTCGCACGTTCCATTTCGGACACGCTTTCAAGTGAATTCTATACCCGCGTGAATGTCGGCATAGGCACTCCTGTCACAGGGATAAAGGATCTTGCAAAGTCCTTCAAGGAGGCTCAGATCTCCCTTGAAGTCGGCAAGGTGTTCGATACCGACAAGATCATATGCTCTTACGATAATCTCGGTATCGCAAGACTTATCTATCATCTCCCCACCACTCTCTGCGAGACATTTTTGCAGGAGGTATTCAAGAAGGGTTCTATCGAATCTCTCGATCACGAAACGCTTTTCACCATACAGCGCTTCTTTGAAAACAACCTCAATGTTTCCGAGACATCGAGAAAGCTCTTCGTACACAGAAATACTCTCGTGTACAGACTCGAAAAGATCAAGAAGCTCACAGGACTTGATCTCCGCGAATTCGATCACGCTATAGTGTTCAAGATCGCACTTATGGTAAAGAAGTATCTTTCGGCAAACCCGACAAAGTTCTGATAGTATAAAAGACGGCGCATTCCGGAATGTCTTTCAGACATTCCGGAACAGCGCGTAGTATAACAGTCTCAAACGTATTTCAACAGAAAAAGATAAATTGAAACGCTGGGCTGACGGTATCCGATGGATGCCGTATAAAAGGGCAGACAGTGTTATGCCCTTTTATATTTTGGAGGAATCAAAACGGATGGTTGAACTCAGAAATGTATCGGTCACATATTCAAACGGCGTAAGAGCCCTGAATAATGTGAGCCTTACGATAAACGACGGAGATTTCGTATTTCTTGTCGGCAAATCTGGCGCGGGAAAAAGCACGCTCATCAAGCTGCTTATCAAGGAGATATCTCCGACGAGCGGCTCTGTTGCCGTGAACGGATACGAGCTCAATAAGATCAGAGCAAATGAGATCCCCAAGCTCCGCCGTACTATAGGATACGTATTTCAGGATTTCAAGCTCATAGACAATATGAGCGTTTACGACAACGTGGCGTTCGTGCTCCGCAGCATCGACGCTCCCGTAAAGTATATCAGACGGCGCGTGGCATATGTTCTCGGTCTTGTCGGTCTGAAGGACAAGGCGAAGGTCCACCCGAACGAGCTTTCGGGCGGTGAGCAGCAGCGCGTTGCGATCGCACGCGCCCTTGTGAACGATCCCAAGCTCATCATTGCCGACGAGCCTACGGGAAATCTTGATCCCAAAACAACGATCGAGATAATCGAGCTGCTTCAGGGCATAAACAAATGCGACACAACAGTGCTTATGGTAACTCACGAGCATGATCTCGTGCGCCGTTTCGGCGGTCGGATTATTTCGATATATGAGGGTCAGGTCAATTTTGATGATGTTATCTGACCGTATTTTGTGATAAAGAAAGAAAAAAGAGAAGAAGACAGGTCAAGGGGCGTAAGAAAGGTTTGAACATTAATTAATGAGAATCAGCAGTATCGCATACCTCACCGGAAGAGGCTTTCAGAATATATGGAACAACAGGATAATGTCCGTCGCATCGTTCTGCATCCTGACTGTTTCAATGCTACTTGTGGGCTTTTCAGTCCTTTTTACGGAAAATATCAATACCTTTATCGGCAATGTCGAGGAAAAGAACGAGGTCGTGATCTTCCTGAATGACAATCTGACTGACGATGATATATCAATTATGGGCGACAGGCTCAGACAGATGGACAATATCAAATCGGTCGAATTCTATTCAAAGGATCAGGCTTTTGAGGACATGAAGGCCGGTATGGACAATGCAGAGGAGCTTTTTGACTACATCGGTGATGAAAGTCCCCTGCCCGACGCATACAGGCTCAAGGTCGCAGATATAAGCAGGATGAGCTCGACGCTCATGAGCATAAATTCATTGCAGGGCATCTACTCGGTCAAGGCGCCGACGGATTTTGTCAGCGTGCTCACGGGTCTCAGATCGCTCGTATATATCCTTTCGGGCATAATAATAATCGCGCTGATCGTTGTAAGCATTGTCATCATATCTAATGCAGCAAGAGCAAGCGTCGATATGCGCAAGCGCGAGATCGCAATAATGAAATATGTCGGAGCGACAAATACCTTCATCGAGGTGCCTTTCTTCATCGAAGGCATGATAATGGGGATATTCGCCGGTACAGCAGCTATACTCCTTACATGGGCAGGCTATGTGAAGATCATTGATGTGCTCATGTCCGACAGCACGATATGGCTCGCAATGGGGATAAAGGGCTTTATCCCGTTTTCAAAGGTAGCACTGCGTATGGCTATCGTATATATCACAGCCGGAGCTGTGGTCGGTTCATTCGGTACTCTTCTGAGTACAAAGAAATATGTCAAAGTGTAAAAATGCAGTCCGCTGCACAGGTAATCCAGTTTATTCATAGAAAAAAAGTGTAAAGCAGAACAAAAGATTACAGGATGTGAATTTAAATGGCGTACAGAAACGGTAAGCATTTTTTAATGAAGATAACAGCATTTGCAGCTGCTCTTTCGATCATTGCGGTATCAATGCAGGGATCGGAGATCTGCTCGGCAGATTATGAGGATGCGATAACATCTCTCGAAAGCCGCCAGACAGAGCTTGAAACAGAGCGTCTGCAGCTTGAGGCATCAATAAAGGACTATTCCGAAAAAGCCGATAAATATGCTGAATATCTTGAGCTTTACGACCGCAAGATGAAGATCCAGGAAGAAGAAATGGCAAACGTTTCCGAACAGATACTGCTCCTGAACGGAAGAATGACCGAGCTTGACCAAAGGATCTCCGAAAAGCAGGCAGCGGTGGATGAAGGTATAGAAAAATTCCGTCAGCGCCTTCGTGTCCTGTATGTCTCCGGGAACGACAGCCTTGCAGAGGTAATAGTCGGCTCGTCTGATTTCTACGATATGCTTTCACGCCTAGAGATAGTGCAGAGAGTATCCAAGCACGAAAACGACATGATCAACGATCTCTCGGATGAGATAAAAGCGCTCGATGCCGACAAGCAGGAGCTCGAAAATGAACGCGCCGCACTCGGAAATAAAAAGGCGGAGCAGGAGCATATCCTCAAAGAGCTTCAGAATACATACGCAAACCATAAAGAGACACAGCAGTGGTATGAAAATCAGGCAGAGGCTCAGTCCGAGCGCACTGTTGAGATAGAAAAGGAAGAACAGCAGATCGAGGAAGAGCTTCAGGATTATATCCGCCGCGAGCAGGCAGCAATAGCCGAAAGAATGGCGGAAAAGAAGAAAAAGCTCGAGGAAGAACGAGCTGCAAGAAAGAAAGCAGAAGCAGAAAGAAAGGCTAAAGCCGAGAAGAAAGCCAAGGCACAGAAAAAGGCTGAGGAAGATGCCAGAAAACAGGAGACTGAAGTTCCCCTCACTGTGGAGAATGAAGATATTATAATGAGCGGGTCTCCCGAAGAGACAGCCGCGCCCGAAACAGAGTCTTCCTCCTTTGACACAGAGAGCCCATATACCGAAACAGAAACGCCGGAGGAATCGTTCTTCATAATGTCGGAGCCGTCAGGCAGCGAAGATGAATATGATTTCTATGATCCCTATTCCGATTATCAGTTCGATCATCTCTATGATGAGGACAGCTCAGTTCCGGCTGAAAACAGCGATGACGAAGATACATTATTCTTCGATGACAATGGATTTGAATACAACTACGAATATGACGGTGACAAGGGCTACGGTACATATCCCGATACAGGATTTATGTGGCCTGTGCCTACCGTGAGGAATATAACCGACGGCTATGGCAGCCGATACATTGAGGAAGAAAGCTCGAGCTCATTCCACAAGGGTATAGACATAAACAAACCGGGCTGTGAGGGGGAAGCGATAGTCGCTTCTGCTGGCGGCGTTGTCATGACAGCCTCCGATACAGGAAACGGCTACGGTATACACGTAATTATCGACCACGGCGACGGTATCGCTACTGTATATGCGCATATGGAAAGCTGCTGCGTTAGCGTCGGAGAAGAGGTTCAGCAGGGTCAGATCATAGGATATATCGGTCATACAGGATATGCCTACGGAAACCACTGCCACTTTGAAGTCCGTGTCAACGGTCAGCACACCGACCCGTTCAATTACGTGGAAATGGAAAAATAACAGAATAATATAAAACAATCAATACCGCATGGATCATTCTGTGCGGTGTTGCCTTTGAATAAACAAAAATAATGATCTGCCCCGCCTTGCGCGGAGCATGATCCGGGAGGAAAGGCATCCGATTGATGGGAAAAAGATTTTCAATCGGCACGGTCATCGGGATCTCAGCAGTGACCGCAGCAGTTACATTCGTGATCACCGGCAACGTATCACTGAATATATTCAATAAAAAAATACGCAGCGTCAGCGAAAAGCAGGATTTTTACATCAAGCTTTCAGATGCGGATAATTTCGTCCGCAGCAATTATATCAACGAGATAGATGAAAAGCAGCTTCTTGACGATATCATGAGCGGCTATATACAGGGACTTGATGACCCGTATGCACGGTATTACAGCGCAGATGAATTTGCTTCACAGACAGCAGAATATACCGGCAAGATCACAGGGCTCGGCTTCACATGGGAAAAGGACAGCGCGGGCTATGCTGTGATAGATTCGATATACAAGGGCTCCCCCGCCGAGGAATACGGACTCGTTAAGGGCGATGTCGTTATGGCAGTGAACAATGTCAATATCAATTCCTATCCCGGCGGATATCAGAGCGCTGTAGGAGTATTCTCCTCGCCTGACGGGACAAAGGTCAAGCTCCATATAAAAAGGACAAACGCCGACGGAACTACTGTATTCCGTAATCTTGATATGATCGCCGCCGAAACGGATATAATCTCAGTAACGGGAAGCATCAGAGGAAATATCGGATATATACGCATAAGCAGCTTCAACGATCTCACTGCGGGACAGCTCTCCCCTATCCTTGACGTACTTTCGGAAAACGGCGCGGACAAATATATTTTTGATGTTCGCGACAACAAGGGCGGTTCTCTTGAAGCGCTTTCGGCTGTGCTAGAACTGCTGCTCCCATCGGGAGATATCGTTACAGCCGATTATCCGACTCATCAGGATATAGCTGTCCGTACAAACGACGAGATTGCGCTCAACGGGACAGCGGCAGTTATCGTAAACAGCGGTACTATCGGAGAAGCCGAGCTTTTTGCATTTGCTTTGCGTGATGAGCTCGGTGCGGTCATAGTCGGGAAAAACACCTATGGCAAAGGCGTTATTCAGGAAACATACAAATGCACGGACGGGAGTGCCGTCAGATTTTCTGCTGCGTCGGTGCATACGAAAAACAGCGGCGATTTCAACGGGATTGGGCTGAGGCCTGATTATGACATATCGCTCCCTGCGGGAGTAGACCCGTTCAGACTTACAGCCGCCGAACAGGAAATGTATGATTCTCAGCTGATAAAAGCGATCGAGGTCGTCTCGGCTGTCTGATCACATATGAAAGGGATGTGCCATGTTTTTCCGGAAAAAGAAGGATTATTATTCCGAGTCGATGAAGATACTCACCGAAAAAGGCTACTGTGAGGAATATACGGAAAAGCTGCTCTCGGAGATCGCCGAAGCAAAATCGCCTTCGGACATAGCAGAGGGCAAGAGCAGATATGCAAACTCCCTTCTGTTCATGGGTGAGCTGAAAAGAGCAGCAAACGCATATGAAGATGTCGAAACAGAAAAGGTACCGAAGGTATCCGCACAGGCATTCCTTGCAAACCGCATCCTCTGTCTGTTCCTTCTGAACCGCTTTGCGGCGGCAGACGAGATATATGTACAATACAACAAGATAGTTCTCGGTGAACCGAACGTATTCCTGAGAAGAAGTCTCGGGATACACCAATTCATCGCAGGAAATTTTGACGCTGCTGTCACCGTATTTATAAAGATAATAAACGACTACAAGGACGAAAGAAAAACACTTATGACCGATATCTGCATCGTAAGATCATTCCTGAAGCTCGATATGATAGCCGATGCACAGAAGGCATCGGAGGATTTTTCCGCATATGACGGAAAAAACGAACTTACCGAGCTCTGCCGTAAGCTGCGCAAAAAGATATTCGACAAAAGCAGCAGTGCAGACAAGGTAAAAATGGTGACAAACAAGAAGAAAAAATGATATAATCCATCTAATGCGAAAAGAAAAAGAGCCATGCCATAGTAATTTCCGTTCCAAGTCCGGAAGTACTATGGCACTTGTATATTGATCGGAGGACAGCTGATGAAAAATATATTCACCGTTCAGCATACGCAGTCTGTACACCATACAAACGGTATGGTGGGCTCATGGACAGATTGGGAACTGACCGAACTCGGAAAGCATCAGGCAGACCAGATCGCAGTAAAGCTGAAACAAGAGCTTGACGGCAAGGATGTTGTGCTGTATACTTCCGATCTTAAACGCGCAAGGCAAACGGCTGACAGGATATCACAGCAGCTTCAGGTCGTTCCGGTCGTGAGAAAAGAACTGCGGGAACGAAATCTCGGAAAATGCTGCGGGAAGTCTGTGCAGTGGCTGCGTGAGAATCTTGAATGCGATGAAAAGACTATAGATGACCGTCTTTTTTCGGATGCAGAGAGCCGCAGGGACGTATGGAACAGATTAAAGCCGTTTTTTGACGATATCATAGCAGATGATACCGAAAACATCGTTATCGTCTCTCATGGCGATCTGCTGAGTGTTTTCAATTCAATGTTCCTCGGAACGGAGGTCGGAGCACTTAACATATGTGAAATGTTCGGCTATTCCGGCGGAGTGTCTCAGATGATCGTGAGGGACGACGGGAAAAGGATAATAAAACGGATCAGCGATATGTCATATATTCGGTAACTTCCGGATGTATGTAAGACGACCGCCCGACAGTATATCAATGCTGTCGGGCGGTATTTGCATCATCAGCGTGTGACGGGTGAACGCAGCACCGGCTGGAGCTGCCTGCCGTCAAGAGCCGCTGCTGCCGCTTCGGGTATCAGTGAGAAATCGGCGACCGCAGACGAAGGCTTTTTCTGCGGATCATCCTGTCTGAACGGAACGAAATAATAATTTTTTCTGTTCAGCAGCCTTCCGATGTTTTCGGCAGAGGCGGTCAGAGCATCATTGGTCGATACTGCGATAAGCACGGGCGAGCTGTTGCGAAGATGTGATTTTACCGCCATAGTAACAGGTGTGTCCGTTATCCCTCGGCTCAGTCTTGCAATAGTATTACCGGTACACGGAGAGCATATCAGCAGATCGAACATATGCTTTGGACCCACAGGCTCTGCGGCTTCGATCGTACTGATGATACTCCTGCCGCTTATCTCTTCTGCACGGGAGATATTCTCCGCTGCAGTGCCGAAACGGGAGCTGACAGAGGCAGCACTCGACGACATTATCACCGTGATATCGGCACCGAGCCTTTTCAGCTCCGCCATTGCGGCAAAGGACTTTTCAAATGTGCAGAAGGAACCGCACATCGCATATCCGATACGTACATTATCAAACGAGATCACCTTTATCAACTTCCTTTCTTCTGTTTATTATATCATATACCGTATCGGCAATGAGTCTGCCTGCCGTTTCGGGCGCATATCTCCCGGGAACGCCTGTGAGATTCACCGCTTCGATGCCGAGCTCTTCAGCAGCGGAAAGATCGGTCGCTCCCGGAGCTGATGCAAGATCTATTATCAGCGCATCTCTTCTCATATTCTTCAGTATGCCGCGGTCAAGGATATATCTCCCCTGTTCCGAAGGTGCCGTATTGAATACAAGGGTATACGGCATCCCGTCACCAACGAGATTATCGGACATGATACTGCGGCATCCGCATATCCCGACCCATGCGGCGCTTTCTCTGCGGCGGACTGCTACTGTAATATCAGATGAAAAACCACCGAGGACACGGACTAACGCCCTGCCAATCCTGCCGAACCCTATAACAAGTATCTTCTGAACGTAAAGTGTGATATCCTGCCTGCGCATAGCCTCGCTGACCGCGCCTTCTGCTGTTATCATCGCATTTTCCACTGTAAGCTCTTCGACAGCGGAATAATCTATTACGGTCTGATCTTCAAATATCCTTCTGATATCCGGAGTAATCCTACCGCCGAATACCATTCCTCCCTTTTTTACAAGTGAACTCAGACCCGCAAGAGGAAACGCCTTTTCAGTATCGGGGGCTGAAAGATTCACCCCGTCAGTCGTGACAGGCATCGGA
>JAILFE010000209.1 GCA_024697725.1 Oscillospiraceae bacterium | reverse complement strand
TGAGCGAGAGGTGCTCCCAGACCGCCCATTCCGACGATAAGGACTTTCGCAGCTTTCAGTCTGCGCTGACCCTTTACGCCGACTTCCTTCAATAATAAGTGGCGGGAGTATCGCTTGATCTCGTCGTTTGTGAGCTTGTCGCCGATGCGGTCTCCGAGCACGGATCCATTCTGTTCTTCCACCGTGTCGCCGCTGCCGCCGGCTATCGCGGGTATAAGCATTATCTCATCGCCTTCACGCACGGGCGTATCATAGCCCTGCAGGTCGCGGATATTGTCTGCGCCGACAAAAACGTTGATAAACTCGCGGAGCCTGCCATCCTCGCCAAAAAGCACTTTCTTTGTTTCCGGATATTCGGCCGAGAGCGCGGTAATGACCTCGCCGACGGTACTGCCGTCAAGTTCCAGCTCTGAATTGTGCGCCGTAAACATACGGAGCGTTGTCGGAATTATCACTGTCGCTGACATTTCCTGTATCTCCTTTTTATATTTCATATTTATCATATCAACTTAATATGTTTATATTATAGCAGGTTATTCCGAGTTTGTCAATAGGTTTTTGAAAATTCTTGAAATTTAGTGCGGAATAATAAAACTATCTTTGAAAGAGGACAATATTTTATGCAGCTTACCGCACAAAAAACGCAGCTTATTTAATAATGCTTGCGCCGCGGCTCAAAAAAAGCTATCATAGATATCGAAAGGGGCGGTAATATGATACATACCGAAAAATTATGCAAGAGATACGGCGGGCATACCGCACTGCACGGACTTGATCTGGACGTCGGAAAGGGCGAATTCTTCGGATTTCTCGGCGTGAACGGCGCAGGAAAATCAACAACTATAAATATGCTGACTACAGCGCTCTCCTCTACCTCGGGAAAGGCGAGGGTATGCGGATATGAGCTCGATCATGCAAACGAGATAAGACAGCGTATCGGCGTGGTCTATCAGGGCAACTGCCTTGACGATATGCTGACAGTGAGAGAAAACCTCATGAGCCGCGCATACCTTTACAGCACCGACAGTGCAGCGATAAGAAAAAAGCTTTCGGAGATAAGCAGTCTGCTCGATCTGGGCGGATATATCGACAGGCGGTACAAGACTCTCTCCGGCGGCATGAAAAGGCGGTGCGAGATCGCTGCGGCACTGATGCATTCTCCACAGTTGCTTTTCCTCGATGAGCCTACGACCGGACTTGACCCGGCAACGCGCACAGATGTATGGGAGACTATTGAAAAGCTCCGCAAGGCCACCGATATGACCGTATTCCTCACCACTCACTATATGGAAGAGGCGGCAAAGGCGGACAGGATAGTCATAATAGACAAGGGACGCAAGATCGCCGAGGGAACGCCCTTCGAGCTGAAGGAGCGGTATGCGCGGGATACGCTTGTGCTCTACCCGAAGCAGGGAGATGAAGTCGGCAGGGATGAAAACGGAGTATCCGACGGGAACAGCGTCCGTATCAGTATAAAAGACACGATATCCGCTCTTCCGATGATAGAGAAATACAAGGCATTCATAACCGGATTTGAGGTCATAGGCGCGACTCTCGATGATGTATTTTTAAGAGCAGTGGAGGAAAACAAATGAAACAGATCGCAGAGCTCACAAAAAGAAATTGCAGGATATACATCCGTGACAAGGGAGCTGTGTTCTCATCGCTGCTCACGATGATGATAGTGATAGCGCTCATGCTGGTATTTCTCGGAGATATGAACATAAACAGCATAGCAGACGGCTTCTTCGGAGAAAACGCCGCGGACAGCATACGCGAAAATGTGAAAAGTTATGTGTTCTGGTGGACAGTGGCAGGTGTGCTCTCCGTCAATTCGCTGATGGTAGTGCTCACCGTTCTGGCACCGATGATAGCCGATACCGAGAACGGCATAATCCAGAGCTTTTATACTTCCCCTACAGCAAGGTGGAAGATAACAGCCGGCTATATCGCGGCAGCATGGATATGCTCATCGGTGTTCTCGGCGGCGGCTATGCTCGGCGGGATCGTGATCGGTGCAGTAAAGGGATACAGTATACCTCTCGGGAATGCATTCCTTGCAGTATTGTATTCATGTGTGAATGCATTCATGTATTCGGGGCTCATGTATCTTATCGCAGTATTTGCTAAAAGCACGAGCGCATATTCCGGTATCGGAACGACCGTAGGCACGCTATGCGGATTTCTGGGCGCGATATATATCCCCGCAGGTACGCTGCCCGAAAGCGTTCTTTCGGTGCTCAAATGTCTGCCCGTGCTGCACGGCACAGCGCTCATCAGACAGGCTCTGACCGCCGATGCACAGAACGTGCTGTTTGACGGTATGCCCGCCGCATATCCTGAAAAGCTCGATGATATCATGGGAGTAAGATTATCCTTCGGGGAAAATATACTTTCTTCGCAGACAGAGCTTGCAATCCTGCTGATATGTGGTATAATATTCCTGGTAGCAGGTGCTGTCATACTGAAAAGAAAAACCGACAGGTGAGATATGAAGATAATAATAGAAGACATCGCAGCAGATGCCGAAGAAGAGATAATCATCCGCACACACGGACTGGATGATGATGTTATGCAGCTCATAACAAGGATGAAGCAGGGAAGAGATACATTCACCTGTATAGATGAACGTGAAAATATCGTGCCTGTAAAGTCCGGGGATGTATACTATTTCGATGCCGTGGACGGCAGAGTGTATGTATATCTCGAAAAAAGCGTTCTTGAGATAAAAAAGAAGCTCTATGAGATCGAGGAGCTTTCCGCATCATATCTTCGCATATCAAAGGCACAGATCGTGAACGCCGACAGGATCGAACGGCTGACCCCGCTTTTCAACGGGCGGCTCGAAGCGATCCTGAAAAACGGCGAGAAGGTCATAATATCAAGACAATACGTTCCAGAGCTGAAAAAACATTTCGGGGTGTGAATGATGGTTAAAAAAATACTGAATGTAACGTCGGTGATATCGGCTGCTGTTATGGTGATATACTTTGTTACCCGCCTTATATACAGCGGCAGCGATATATCCCGGACACAGATGCCTGTGACCGATCTTCCCGCGATACTTGTCATATCCTTCATATGCGCTGTCGGGACAGTTCTGATACAGGACGGCAATGACGAAACTGTCAGCCGCCGTGAATCGCTGCTAAGATATATCATCCATATCATTTTCCTTATTGCCGTAGTGCTCATCGGCGGATATTTTCTCGGATGGTATACGCCCGGTATCGGCGGCATCCTTATAATGGTGATATCAATTGCTTTAGTGTATGCCTTCACTTTTTTCATGATATACTGCAACAGCAAAAAAACTGCCGACGAGGTCAACAAAAAGATAAAGGAAAGAACAGAAAAGAACGACTGAATACAGCACAAAGCACCGATATCATAAAGATATCGGTGCTCCGACTTTATATGCCCGGTGTTCCTGCTGTATGATGATACAATGCTCTTACCTTACAAAATTGTAATTGTAACCGAGTTTATACCATACATTTCCGCTTCCGCTGTAGTAGATATAACCATATTCGCTTCTGTAGTAGACCTCTCTGCCGCAATAATCCCTGCCGACATACTCGGTGAAAGTAAAGCTTGAACCAAGATATCTTACATTGCTTCCGTAGTAT
>JAILFE010000201.1 GCA_024697725.1 Oscillospiraceae bacterium | reverse complement strand
TACGGCAAGGTCATAATAATGGCGGATGCCGATGTTGACGGTTCGCATATCAGGACCCTTCTGCTGACGTTCTTCTTCCGCTATATGCGTCCGCTGATAACCAATGGCAATATCTATATCGCACAGCCGCCGCTCTTCAAGGTGTCGAAGGGCAAAGGCAAGAAGGAGATCGCAAAATATGCGTTTTCCGACGAAGAGCGCGACAGATATATAAGAGAGCTCACCGATGAAAACGGATCAAAGCCCTCTGTACAGAGATACAAGGGACTTGGTGAGATGGATCCGCAGCAGCTCTGGGAAACGACGCTCGATCCCGAAAGACGCACCATGATAAAGGTCGGTCTGGATGATGCCGAAAAGGCGGATGAGATATTCACATTGCTCATGGGCGACAAGGTAGAGCCGAGAAGGAAATATATCGAGACTTATGCGAAGGATGTACGCAATCTCGATATCTGAGGTGTGTGTATGCTTGAAAAGATACTTGACGAGGGAACGGAAAATGACGACAGGATATCATTTTCCGACCCGGAGCTTATAGCAAAGGGACAGTACAAGAGCGATCCCGACAGGATCGTAAGAGGCTTCAAGGTATTTCAGAAAAAGCACGTATACGGCTCGACGATATTCATGCTCGTGCTCGTAGTACTGGCGATATTGTCGCAGGTGCTTGCAATGAGGGGAGAGAACAGCGATCCGACATTCAATGTGATGCTGATAATCGTATGTGTTTTTGTCGGCGCATGGACGGCACTCAGACCGTACAATACACTGAAAAAAATAAAAAAAGCCGTAGAAACGCTCGGTGATTCGATATATGAGGCGGAGATATATCCCGACAGGGTGAAGATATCCACAATATACGACGCACCGCTCGAAAACGGCGAAACTGTGGATACCGAGGCTCTTGCCTCCTCCGAAAAAGAAGGAGATGAGGCTGTCGAGGGCGCAAGGATAAATACCGTTACGGGCGAGGAAGAGGAAATACCTGCGACGATAATCCACCTTGACAATCCTGCCGTTGAGGTCACCGAATGTGAGGATATGTATGTTATCTACATAAAAAAGGTAAATAACTACGTGATACCGAAATCAGCGTTCACAGAGGAAGAAAACGAAGCCGTCAGGGATAAGCTCACAGAGCTCATGGGCGTGAGATATACGGCGGGCTGATGAGAGCCGCTATAATAAATATACAGCCTTGCAGTATGTGATATGCTGCTCGTGCTTGTGACAGGAGTGTATATATTTTGACGAGTGATACCGAAAATATCCTTCATGTGGATATTGAAAATGAAATGAAGAAATCCTTCCTTGATTATTCAATGTCCGTTATCGTGTCGAGAGCATTGCCCGATGTAAGGGACGGGCTCAAACCCGTTCACAGAAGGATACTTTATACAATGCATGAAAACGGGCTCACACCCGATAAGGATTACCGCAAGTGCGCCGATACTGTCGGTTCCGTGCTGGGACGCTATCATCCCCACGGCGACGCATCGGTATATGACGCACTGGTTAGACTTGCACAGGATTTTTCAATGAGATATCCTCTCGTTGACGGTCACGGGAACTTCGGTTCCATAGACGGCGACCCCCCTGCTGCATACCGTTATACCGAATCGAGGATGTCGAGGATATCCCTTGAGATGCTGACGGATATCGGCAAGGAGACTATCCCTTTCAGCCCGAACTACGATGACAGACTGAAGGAACCGGATGTGCTCCCTTCCCGTTTCCCGAATCTTCTCGTGAACGGTTCTATAGGTATCGCTGTCGGCATGGCGACAAATATCCCCCCGCATAATCTGAAAGAGACAATAAATGCAATACAGCGCCTTATAAGAGAGCCGGAATCTTCTATTGAACAGATAATGGAGGATATCAAGGGTCCCGATTTCCCGACAGGCGGCATAATCATGGGACGCTCCGGGATAAGGGCGGCTTATGCCACGGGCAGAGGAAAGATAACTCTCCGCTCGAAGACAAGGATAGAGGAGGTCGGCGGCAGGAACTGCATAATCGTCGATGAGCTCCCTTATATGGTCAACAAAAAGCGCCTTATCGAGCATATCGCAGAGCTTGTCAAGGACAAGAAGATAGACGGTATCCACTTTATCCGCGACGAATCCGACAAGGATAACGATGTCAGGATAGTTATCGAGCTGAAAAAGGACGCAAATGCACAGGTGGTGCTCAATAAGCTGTATAATTTCACACAGCTTCAGGACACAGTGGGCGTTATCATGCTCGCTCTTGTGAACGGCGTACCTAAGATACTCGATCTGAAGCAGATACTCGAAGAATATATCAAATTCCAGGATGATGTCATCCGCCGCAGGACACAGTTCGATCTCAACAAGGCAAAGGCAAGGGCTCATATCCTTGAAGGTCTTGTCATAGCGGCAGACAATATAGATGAAGTAGTAAAGATATGCCGCACCTCGGCAAATATCGCCGAGATAAAATCAAGGCTGATGGAACGCTTCGGGCTTACCGATGCGCAGGCGGACGCTATCGCACAGATGAGGCTCTTCCAGCTCTCAAATATGGAGCGTGGGAAGATAACCGACGAACTTGCTTCACTTAAGGTCAAGATAAAGGAATTTGAGGATATACTCGCAGACGACAGCAGAGTAAAGCAGATAATATCCGATGAGCTTGAAGTTATAAAGCAGAAATACGGCGACGACCGCAGGACGGAGATACAGTCGATAAGCGGCGAGGTGGATATAGAAGATCTTATCCCTGTTGAGGAAAATGTCGTTACTCTCACCGACAACGGATATATCAAGCGTCAGCAGCTCTGTCTTTACAAGGAACAGAACCGCGGCGGCAAGGGCGTTCTCGGCATGAAGCAGCGTGAAGAGGA